>JANXLV010000115.1 GCA_025355005.1 Myxococcales bacterium
AGGGGTGGCGCGCAGTTCCATGCTCTGCAGGATGGTGTTGCGCTGGTCGGGATCGCGCGCCCATTCCTTGAAGGGGCGCACCCGGAACATGCCCTGCCGAAAGCGCTTGCCCGTCGGAAAGGTGCCTGCGCCCTGCACGCGGTAGACGTAGCCCTCGCGCTCTAACTCGTCGATGATCGCCATAGTGCGGAGTTTAGGAGCGCCGGTCATCGAGCCACGGATGGCGACGCCAGCAGGGAGGGGAGAGGGGGTGCTCATCTGCTTCACCTGTGACTCTAAACGCTTTGCGTCATGCGTCAATGGGTCGCGCGTCAAGGCCTAGAAATAGGGGTTTGCGCTTGTCAATTAATTCTTGTCTGGCTGTCAACGTTGTCAATGACCGCCTTGCGTCATAGCCGGAGATGGAGCATGACAGGGGCGATGGCGAAGCGAAGCGCGGACGGAAAGCCGGAGGTGGCCAGGCTGGGAGCGAAGGCGCGAGCGCTGCGGCGTCGCGAGAACCTGACGCAGGTGCAGATGGCGGCGCGCCTCGGCATCTCGCCGAGCTACCTGAACCTGATCGAGAGCAACCGTCGACCGCTCCCCGCGACGCTGCTCATCAAGCTCGCGCAGAGCTTTGGGATCGACATCAACTCCTTCGCGACCGACGAGGACGCGCGCCTCGTCGCCGACCTCACGGAGGCGTTCGCCGATCCGCTCTTCGAGGAGGAGGACATCACCTCCGTGGACGTGCGCGAGATGGCGACGGCGAGCCCCGCTGCGAGCCGCGCGGTACTCTCGCTCTACAAGGCCTACCAGTCCACGCGCATGACCGCGGACAACCTGTCGTCGCGTCTGAGCGAGGGTGACGATGCCGGCGCCGTGGACCGCTCGCACCTCCCGAACGAGGAGGTGGGCGATTTCATCCAGCGCCAGATGAACCATTTCCCGGTCCTCGAGGCCGCGGCGGAGGAGCTCTATCAGCGCGCGAAGCTGGAGCCGCTCGATCTCTATCCCGGCCTGGTCCGTCACATGGAGAAGACGCTCGGCATCTCGGTACACGTGGCGCGCTGGGGCGTCTTGCCCAACACGCTGCGCCGCCTGGACCCGATCAAGAAGACGCTCACGCTGTCCGAGCTTCTCCCCACGCGCAGCCGGATCTTCCAGCTCGCGCACCAGATGGGGCTCGTCGTTGCCAAGAAGCAGATCGACGAGGTCGTGCACGACGCGCGCCTCACGACCGACGACTCGCGCTCACTCGCGCGCGTGGCGCTGGCGAACTATTTCGCGGGCGCGGTGCTCATGCCGTACGCGTCGTTCCTGCAGGCCGCGCGCGAGGAGCGCTACGACATCGACGTGCTGGGTCGTCGCTTCCGCGTGGGCTTTGAGCAGGTCTGCCACCGGCTGACGACGCTGCGCAGGCCTGGCGCAGAGGGTGTGGCCTTCCACATGATCCGCATCGACGTGGCGGGCAACATCAGCAAGCGCTTCTCCGGCTCGGGGATCCGCTTCGCGCGCTTCTCTGGCGCATGTCCGCGCTGGAACATCTTCAGCGCGTTTCTCACGCCGGGAATGATCCGCATCCAGCTCTCGCGCATGGCGGACGGCGTGCCGTATTTCTGCCTCGCACGCACCATCCAGAAGGACAGCGGCGGCTACCATGCGCAGCAGCTCGTGCAGGCCATCGGCATCGGCTGTCAGATGCAGCACGCGAAGGAGATGGTGTACTCGGACGGGATCGATCTCGACAACACCGACGCGTACGTTCCCGTGGGCGTCACGTGCCGCGTGTGCGACCGCGTGGACTGCGAGCAACGCGCGTTGCCGGCGCTCGGGCATCCGCTCAGCGTGGATGAGAACGTGCGGAGGCTCTCGTTGTACGCTCCGGGGTGATGCGTAGCTCCTCACTCCTCCTCGTCTTGTTCGTCGCGGCCTGCGCCGAGAGGCCGCAGCCACCCGCGGCGCTTCCGCCCTCTGTCGCGTCGGTCGGCGCGTCAATCAGCGCATCGAGCGGCGCGCCACCCCCGAGCGCGACGCCGCCGCCGCAGCCCGCGGAGACCGGCGCGCCCACGGACGTGGTGCAGCTCGTCACCGGACGACATCAAGCGTGCGCGCTGCTGCGTGACGGTGGCCTCTTCTGCTGGGGCAACAACTCGTACGGGCAGCTCGGCGACACCAGACGCGCGCCGCGACTCCATCCCGGGTTGCTCGCCGAGCACGTGACCACCGTGGCGACGTCGGCGCGGCTGACCTGCGCAGCCGTCTCGGGAGCGCTCACGTGCTTCGGTGGGCAGGCCAAGGCCATCGGGACCGTGGCCGGCGTGGTGTCGCTGGTCATGAACGACACGATCGGGTGCGCGGTCACGTCGAGCGGAGAGCTGTATTGCTTCTCGACGACGTTCGGTGGCGACGCGAAAGTTCCGCGAGCCGCGACCCTCATCGAAGGCATCCACGGCGCTCTCGACGTTGCGCTCGGTGGCGGTTTGGTGTGCGCGCGCACCGCATCCGACGTGCGATGCTTCGTGCCGGGAAATCCAGCCGAACCGCTCGCGGACGTGTCCGACGTCATCGAGATTGCCTCCGTGTATTACGGAGTCTGCACGCTCGACCGCAAGGGGGCGTCGCGCTGCGTTCCCGGCCCGCTCGCGCAGCGGCGTGGTGGCCCCGGCATCGCGGTCCCCGCGGCGCTCGAGGGTGTCGCGAAGCTCTCGGCGTCCAACCACGCGTACTGGCCGCGTGGGGCGGACGGCGCGCCCATGGTCGCGGAGAAGCTGCCGGCGTCGCTCGGTCAGGTGCTGGACGTGGCGCATGGGACAGAGGGCAGCGGCCTTGTCTGCGTGATCGATCGCGCGCATCAGGCGTCGTGCTGGGGTGAGCGCGAGGACGGGATGCTGGGCGACGGCGGGACCAAGATGGAGCCCACGCCCGTCCGGATGGCCGCGATGACGGACGTCCTTCATCTCGGGGACGGCAACACACTCTGTCCGGTCCGGAAGGGCGGCACCGTGGCGTGCCTCTTCGGCGGCGTCTCCACGCCACCCAAGGTGAGCGGGGTCAGGCAGATCAGCCGGACCTGCATCCGGTCCAGCGACGCGCGCGTGAAGTGCTGGGGGTACGCGGACCAGTCACTCCTTGGCCACGTGGGCCCGCACGAGAAGGTCTGGGAGCGGAGCTCGGAAGGGCAGGAGCTCAAGGCGATCCCTGGACTTCCGACCGCGATCGACCTCTCCGTGCAGGACAATTTCGGATGTGCCACGGCGCCCGACGGACGCGCGTGGTGCTGGGGGTCGAACGGGATGGGGGAGCTTGGCCGTGGCCGGAAGAGCGACTCAGCGGCGGCCGCTCCGGTCCCCGGGATCGCGCTCGCTGCGGAGGTCCGCACGGGCGACACGCACTCTTGCGCGCGCCTGCGCGACGGCTCGCTTCGGTGCTGGGGAGACATCTTCGCCGACGAGAAGCTCACGCCCGTGCCGATGCCGGGCTTCCCGCGCGCGGTCTCCGTGGCAGTGGGCTCTCAGCACGTCTGCATCGCAACGACGGACGGTCGCGTCTTCTGCCAGGGCGGCGGAGAAGGCTCCGGCACGAAAAGCGGGGAGTTCCACGTGCCCATGGAGATCCCGGGGCCGAAGGACGTCGTGCGCGTGTTCGCGGATGGTGACTACGCCTGCGCGCTCGAGAAGCAGGGACGCGTGCTCTGCTGGGGTGACAACGAAGACGGGCAGCTCGGCGACGGGACGTTCCTGGGTCGCGAGACAGCGGCGCCCGTGCTGGGCGTCGACTCGGCGCGCGAGGTCTCGGTGGAGCGGGATCGCGCATGCGCGCTGCTCGCGGACGGGTCGGTCCGGTGCTGGGGCAAAAACGAATACGACGAGCTCGGAACCGGAAACGGCAAGCGCGCGACGGAGCCCGTGCCCGTCGTCTTCAAGCGGTGACAGCAGGGCGCTTGGCGCAGCGCAGCACGCAGCCGCTCTTCGGGAGCGGCTCGGAGTAGAGGCAATCCTTGCACTCTACACGGATTCCGTGGCACCCCTCGTCGTCGAGGGTCGTGAGCGTGCGTGCCTTCTCGGGCCGGCCCTCGCTCGACTTGACGGTGACGGGCAGGTACGCGACGTAGCCGACCTGCTCGTCCTTGCAGCCAGGGCACTCGAGTGGGCGCGTGTGCTTGTCTGACGCGTGAAGGGCTGCCTCCACGGAGCCCGCCTTGCAGACGGGGCACGAGTCGCTCTCGTAGCGCGTCTTCTTGCAGCCCCCGCACTCGGCCCGGTACACGCCGCGCGCGAGATCCTCACCCTTGTAGATGTAGCGGTGCGCGCCGTAGGCCTCGCCCGAGAGCAACGTGAAGCGCGCGGCGACGTACGCGCGAATCACCAGCTCGTTGCTGCCGCAGGCATCGCAGGCACTGGTGACGAGCGTGGTGAAGTCCGCTTCCGAAAGAGACATAGGCGCGACCTTAGCCCGATTCTCGGACGCGCATCAGTTCGCGATGATGTCAGCGGAGGTTCTCGGGGCGAGCTCGAGATAACTGGTCGATCCGCCTGCGCCTGAGTCAGTTCCGGCATCGTTGCCGGCATCCTTGGCGGCGTCGCTGCCCGCGTCCGCGCTCGCGTCTGGGGCTCCCGCATCGGGCGTCGGCGCCGGACCTGCCGCGTAGAACACGTCGAACACGCCGGTGATGGTTGCGAACTTCGTGATGGAGCCCTGGGTCAGGCCGGTGAACTGGCCGTTCGGCAAGAAGTAGGGGCTCAGGCTCACGATGTCCTGCGCCGCTCCGCCGTCGAAGCCGCCCGCGTCACCGCCGGGCGTAGGGAAGAGGCCGAACGTGGCGCTCGGAGGGCCGGTGTACTTGCCGCTGACGCTGGGCACCGTCACCAGGACCGGACCGTACGTGTGCTCGTAGTGGTCAACGGTGAAATCGGAGAGCGCGACGTTGGGGACGCCGGTGAGCGCGCCTGCGCCGGTCTTGTTCGCGCAGCCCTGCAGCATCAGGTTCACCTCGATGAGCAGCTCGTTCTCGCCGAACAGGGTGAAGCGCCACGCGGAGCCGCTCACGTCGACGATGTCCCCGACGGCGAGCCCCGCGAAGTACTTGCTCACGGTGCCCGAGGCGAGGACCTTGATGGCGTGGTGCGCCGCCAGCGGCAGGGTGGCGTAGCTCGCGTCCTGGATGAAGAACTGACAGGCGAAGCCAGCCTTGCACGCGCCGCCCGAGATGGCTGTAACATGCACGTTCTTGACGAATACCCCCTGCGGAGTGCCCGTATCGAGGGTCTGCCAGATGGTGGGCAGCGTCAGGAGCTGGGTCTTCGCGGGCTGCGTCTTGCAGTCGGGCCAGTTGCTCGGGTTGGCGTCGGTGGTGGCGTCGTTCGCGCCGTCGGCGGCCGGGGAGCCGTCCTTCGCTGGGGCAGTGGAGGCGTCGTCTTCGGCCCCGGGAGGGGCGCCGTCGGCTCCACCGTACAGGTTGCCGTCCGACGAGCCGCAGGCTCCGGTCGCTCCAATGACCCCCATCAGAGTCGCCGTCGCGAACGCGGACATCGACAAGAGGGTGGGGGCATTGCGGGCCATGGCCTCTTTCTCTTAGCGCACGGCGGAAAAACGTCGAGACTGTAAGCGGATCTTCCCTAATGACGCAAAGTCTACAATGATGGGACGAGTCAGATGGGTTCACGAGCGAGCGCTCTCAAAGTCGCGCGGTGGCTGGTCGGGAAGTCCCGAGCGGAAGAGGCCGTGGAGCTACTGTCCGCTTGGGCGACCCACGGCGAGAACGACACGGAGGGCCACGAGCTCCTGGCAGAGGCCCTGCGCATCAACCCTGGCTCGAAGGCCGCCAAGCAGGCGTTCGAGCGCATGGAGGGCGTGCAGAGCGGCTCACAGCAGGACCTCGACGCCGCCATCACCAAGTTCAAGCCGGAGGAGGTCGCGCGTCTCGAGAAGGAGATGGCGCGCCCGGCGTTCATCCGCGCACAGGTCGGCTTCAACAACAACGTGAAGTACAAGGCCCTGCTCTTCCACATCCAGACGGAAGACTCGGGCCTCGACAAGCCGCACATCATCACCCACCTCTTCGCGGACGGTGGGCGCATCATCAAGAGCCACAAGCGAGTCTACGCGTCCGAGGTGAACCGCCCGGACATCCCCGCCTATGTGCGCGCCCTCATGAAGGGTCAGCACATGGAGATGGCCGTGATGCTCCGCGAGGGCACCTTCGATCTCGTGATCGAAGGCAAGGCGATGGGCGGGATGACCAACCTCGAGGAGCCGCCGCGCACCGAGGTCCAGAAGATCGCCACGAAGAAGGAGACGCGCATCGAGGCCGCCTCGGTGAATCGCATGCCCGCGGCGGTATCGGCGTCGCAGCGTCTCGAGGACGTACCGCGGTACCGGCTGGTCGTCACGCGTAGCCTGACCGGCGGTCCGGCGAAGTATGAGCCGAAGGAGCGCGAGGCGATCATCGGCCGCGGCGGCGAGATCCAGATGGAGGGCGAGCGCTTTTGCCACCCGTGCGAGGCGATGATCAAGTGGGAAGGCGGTCGCGCGTTCCTCCACGACATGGAGGAAGGCAACGGCGTCTTCTTCCGGATTCGCAAGCCGGTCGAGGTCGAGATCGGCGACGAGTTCATCGTCGGCGACCAGCTGCTCGCCGTGGAGCGCAATCCGGCCGTGGACGACGGTCCGGCCCCAGGCCCCACGTACTTCTATTCGTCGCCCAAGTGGGAGTCCTCCTTCCGCGTCGTTCAGATCTTCGAGGGCGGCACGAAGGGCGCGTGCGTCGTCGCGCGCGGCACCACGATGCAGCTCGGCAGCGTCATCGGCGACTTCGTCTTCACGGGCGACCCGCTCGTCGCCGACCAGCACTGCCTCATCGAGGAGCAAGCTGGCACCATCGTCCTCTCGGACCTCGGCTCACGCACCGGCGTGTTCGTCCGCATCAAGGGCGAGCAAGAGCTCGTGAAGGGCGACGAGATCCTGGTAGGGCGCACCCGCCTCCGCTTCGAAACGACCTGAGCCGTTATCTCCCCGAGTATTTCCTCATCACGCGGCGGCCGAGGCCAGGGACGAGGCCCGAGACGCGGTCGAG
>JANXLV010000197.1 GCA_025355005.1 Myxococcales bacterium
GCACCCGCCGAAGAAGCCGGCGAGGAAGCCGAGCGCGACGCTGCCTGGTGCCGCTGCGTCGAGCGAGTGCGCGCCGAGAGGTCCGCGGTACGCCGACCCGTCGCCCATCGCGAACTCGGCGGCGGGCACGTAGCTCATGATGCGCGCGGCCATCGCGATGATCGCCGCCTGTGCTGCGATCGCGAGCAACACGCCCACGTACTTTCCCGCTTCTCCGAGCGCGAAGCCGGAGCGGCCCACGATCGACATCAAGACGGACAGCCCCACGAGGCCGAGGACCGCGAACGCATACGGATCGACGGGACGCTCACGGCTCCGAGCAAGCTCGCGCAGGCCGAGCGCCAGTGTTCCGAGCGCCGTCGCGCCCACGACCGAGTGCAACAGCGAGACGCTCATGAGGCCGCCGCGTGCGAGGCTGGGCACCACCAGGAAGCCGAAGGTCAAGACGAGGGAGACACCGCTCGCGATCGCAGCACCGAGCGCGAACGCGTGACCGGGCCGCTTCTGCTGGGAGATCATCACCGCGCCTGCGATGAAGAGGGCGGCGATGATGACGGCGAGCAGCGTCTGCACCGGCGGCATCAGGCGGTACATGGAATAGTTGCCGGAGCGGCGGAGCACGGTCGTCCACACGGCGAAGACCAGAGTGCGCAAGATCGCAACGCCGCTCGCGGCGATGAGGAGCTGCATGGGAGCACGCAGCCGATCGACCGACGGAGGAGCCATCGGCGGTGGCGCTCCGGGTGCGCCGAACCCACCCGGCGGCGGCGGCTGGTAGGGCGGCGGCTGATACGGCGGCGGCTCTTGCATGGCCGGACAGCCTAGGCGCGTCGCAGCCGTCAGTCGAGGCGTTCGGCGAGGAAGCGCGGCACGGCGTCGAGCGCGATGCGTTGCTGCGCGCCGGTGTCGCGATCGCGCATGGTGACCGTCTGGTCCTTGGCGGTGTCGCCGTCGATGGTGACGCAGAACGGCGTGCCAGCCTCGTCCATGCGGGCGTAGCGCTTGCCGATCGTCTGCTTCGCGTCGTACTGGCAGACGTACTTGTTGCGGAGACCCATGTAGAGTGCACGCGCCGTCTCGGGCATGCCCTCCTTGTCCACCAGCGGGAAGATGCCCACCTTGATGGGCGCCATCTTCGGGTGGAACTTGAGGACCTCGGGCGAGGGGCGCGACGGGTCTTCCGTGTACGCCTCGCAGAGCAGGGCAAGCAGCGCGCGCGTGAGGCCGGCAGCGGGCTCGATCACGTGCGGAAGGTAGCGCGTGTTCTTCTCCTGATCGAAGTACTCGAGCTTCGTCTTGGAGTGCGTCTGGTGCTGCGTGAGGTCGTAGTTGCCGCGGTGGGCGATGCCTTCGAGCTCACCGAAGTCCGGCGCGGTGAACGGGTACAGGTACTCGATGTCCGCGGTGCCGGTGCTGTAGAACGCGAGCTCGTCCTTGTCGTGCTCGCGGATGCGGAGGTGGCTCTCCTTCACGCCGATGTCGATCCACCACTTGCGGCGCGCGTCGACCCAGTACTCGAACCACATGCGTGAGTCCTCGGGCTGGCAGAAAAACTCCATCTCCATCTGCTCGAACTCGCGCGAGCGGAAGATGAAGTTGCGAGGGTTCACCTCGTTGCGGAAGCTCTTGCCGATCTGCGCGATGCCAAACGGGATGCGCACGCGCGAGCTGTCGAGCACGTTCTTGTAGTCGAGGAAGATACCCTGCGCGGTCTCGGGCCGGAGGTAGACCTTGCTCGACTCGTCCTGGATGGCGCCTGCATACGACTCGAACATGAGGTTGAACGCGCGCGGCGGCGTGAGCGTGCCCTTCGTGTCCGTCGCGGGTCCGTAGACCTCCGCGCGGGTCGCCTCGTCCAGGGCGTTGTAGCTGCGAGGCGCGGGCAGGTTCTCCATGTCGCCGGGCTTGCCCTGATTCGACCGGATGATCTTCGTCGCGTGCTTCTTCAGCGCTTCGGTCTCATCGGTGCCTTCGGTCGCAACGAGGAACGTGACCTTCGCGCCGCCCTTGTCCGCGGGGATCTCGTAGACCATCAGCTGGTCGGCGCGGTAGCGAGCCTTCGACTCACGGCAGTCAACCATCGGATCCGAGAATCCCCCCGCGTGCCCGCTGGCGACCCACGTCTCGCGGTGCTGGATGATCGCGGAGTCGAGGCCGACCATCGACAGCGGCTCGCCGTCCTTGCCCATGCCCGGACAGAGCACCATCGAGCGCCACCAGGCGTCGCGGATGTTGTTCTTGAGGAGGACGCCGAGGGGACCGTAGTCCCAGAAGCCGTTGATGCCCCCGTAGATCTCCGACGCCTGAAAGACGAAGCCACGACGCTTGCACAGTGCAACGATCTTCTGCATCGACACGAGGAAATACCTCCGAGAAAGTGGTGAGCGACCCGGCAGCTCTTACCACGGAAGAAGTCGATGTAGTCTTCCCCCGTGCCCCTCCAGTTCCAGTCCGTCCGTATCGTTCGCCGCCAGGGCGCCTAGCTCCGGCCATCGCAGCCCGCGCGCCACTCTCGAACTTGCTCACCACGCTTTGATGTATCCTGCACGCGCATGGTCGTCGTCTCCGAGCCGCTTCCCACCGCCCTCGCGAACGCCACGCTCCTCACCGCCGCGGGAGCGCCATCGACGCTCGCAGAGGTCGCAGGCGGCAAGACCATGCTCGTCCTCTTCGTTCGTCAGTTCGCTTGTGCGGGTTGCGGCGAGCAGGTCGCGGCGCTCCTGCCGCAGCTGCCGGCGCTTCGCGTGCTCGACGTCGGCGTCGTGATCGTTGGCTGCGGCACGGCCGATCACGCACGCGGCTTCGATGAGCGACTCGGCGTGACCGACCGCGGGGTTCGCGTCTTCACGGACCCCACGCTCACCGCGCAGCGCGCCGCGGGGCTCTCACGCTCGTGGGCCGGGGTGTATGGACCGCGCGCAGCGTTCGGTCTGCTCCGCGCCATGATGAACGGGCACAAGAACGCGTGGTCCGGCGGCGACTTCTACCAGCAGGGCGGCGCGCTCCTCCTCTCACCTACGCTTCGCGTCCTCTTCTACAGACCGCAGCGCTGGCTCGGTGATCTGGTGGAGATCGGCGACATCACGGACATCGTGCTCGCAGCGCGCGCACGCGAGAAGTCTGCCGCCCTCGATGGCGCCGCCAAGGATGCCGTCGCCGAGGCGCCCTCGTGAGCCCCGCATTCCACGTCGCGAACGTTCTCTTCCTTCTCTCGTACCTCGTGCGGGACATCCTGTGGCTGCGCCTTCTGTCGGTGCTCGCGCAGCTCGCGCTCCTGGTCGGCACGCTGCTCACGCCGGGCCATCCGCTCGATGCGATCGCGTGGAACTCGCTCTTCCTCATCATCAACGTGGTCCGCATCTACCTGCTGATCCTGGAGCGCCGCCCGGTGAAGCTCACCGAGCACGAGGCTCACCTCTGGGAGCTTGTTTTTCGCTCGCTCACGCCGCGCGAGCTGAAGATCCTGCTCGCGCGCGGCGCGTTCGAGAAGCGCGCTGCAGGTGAGCTCGTCGTCGAGCGCGGCAAGCACCCGTCACACGTGCTCTTGCTCGAGGACGGCAAGGTGGAGGTCGTGATGGAGGGCCGTACGATCACGGAGCTCGGGCCTGGAAGCTTCGTCGGCGAGATGAGCTTCCTCACGGGTGACCCACCCCGCGCCGACGTGCGCACGCGCGGCGACTGTCATTTCTTCGCGTGGCCGAAGGACACGCTCGCGCGCGTGCTGAAGGACAGCCCCGAGCTGCGCGCGCACGTACAGATGGCGATCGGTCAGGACCTGGTGTCGAAGCTGCGCGCCGTGTGACGATACTGAGCTGTTACTGAGTTGGTCAGGTGCCCATCACGAGCGTCAGCACGCCCACGACGAGCACGACGGCGCCGAGCGCCACGACCATGCCCGCGGGCATGACCTTCTTCGTCTTCATGAACGCCGGGAAAAACCGGCCGATCAGCGCGAGCGCGATGAACATGCCCATGCCCGCGCCGATGCGCACGTTGCCGGAAGACACCAGGCTGGACGCAATGCCCAGAAGCATCGCGGAGCCGATGCCGCTGATGAGTGACGCGCGGCTCTTCGCCTTCACGTAGCCGATGATCCCGCCCACGAAGACGAGGAGGCCGTAGAGCGAGAGCGAAGCGACGAGCGCGGTGTGCATGGCCCTCGTCTTACCACGTAGTGGTCGAAGTCGAAGGCGTCGGTGGTATCTTGCCGCCGTGAGCCTTCTGGCCATCCGTGCGGGTGAGCGACGCGACACCTGGGCCGCGTTCTTCACGCTCTTCGGCCTGGTCGGCAGTCACGCCATCCTGGAGACCGCGCGTGACGCGCTCTTCCTCGCCAAGATTTCGCCCACGCGGCTTCCGTTCGTGTTCCTTGCGATCGCCGCGCTCAGCTTCCTCGCGGTCGACGTCCAGGCGCGGATGGGCAGGCGCATGTCCGGACGTCCCGCGCTCGTTTCGTGGACGCTGCTCGCCGCCGTGGTCGCCCTTGGCTTCGCCGCGCTCGCAGGTCTCCAGCGCGGCGCCGGGTTGTATGTATTATACATATGGTCCACGGTGCTCATTGGCGTCATCCTCGTGCACTACTGGACGCTCGTGGGCAGCGTGTTCACCATCACCCAGGCAAAGCGCCTCTACGGCCTCATCGGCACGGGCAGCGTGCTCGGCGCCATCGCGGGCAGCGGCGTCGCGAGCGTCCTCGCGCGGTACGTCCCGGCGCAGAAGCTGCTCTATGCGGCCGCAGCGGGCTTCGCGATCACGGCTGCACTACCGGCGCTGTTCACGAAGGCATCGCACACCTCGTCCGCGGACGAGGCCGAGCCCGAGCCAGGGGTGCTCGAGAACTTCCACTACGTGCGACAGAAGCCCTACGCGCGGCAGGTCGTCCTCTCCATGTTCGTCGCCACGGTGTGCCTCACGCTCGCCGACTATCTGTGGAAGACAATGGTCGCGGCTGTCATCCCCGCGGCGGACCTGGGTAGTTTTCTTGGCGAGGTGTACCTGGGCCTGAACGTGCTGTCGCTGGTGCTCCAGCTCACGCTCGTGTCGTGGGTGTTCAAGCGACTATCCATCTCGTCGTCGCTCGCGATCCTGCCAGTGCTGCTGGCGCTCTCTGGCGTGGGCGTGGCGCTCGGTGGAGGTCTCTTCGCGGTGCTCGCCGTGAAGGGCGCCGATGGCGGGCTGCGCTATTCGCTTCATCGCACGGCATCGGAGCTCCTGTTCCTGCCGTTCTCCGAACGGGCGCGTCGCAGGATGAAGGCGTTCATGGACGTCGCGTCGCAGCGAGGCGGTCAGGCCTTCGCATCGCTCCTCATCCTGCTCATCACGGCGCTCACCACGTCCACGCGCGTGCTCGCGGTCGTGCTCACGATCACGGCGGCGCTGTGGGTGATGACGGCGCGGTCGCTGCGCAAGCCTTACATCGAGCACTTTCGAAGACGCCTTCGTGAAGGACGCCCGTCGCGCGCGGGCGAGTTCCCGGCGCTCGACATCTCCTCGCTGGAGAGCCTGCTTTCCGCGCTCGACAGCGAGCGGGACCCGGAGGTGCTCGCGGCGCTGGAGCTCCTGGAGCAGGAGAACAAGGTCCACCTGGTCCCCGCGCTCATCCTCTATCACCCGTCGGAGCTCGTGGTGGTCCATGCGCTCCGGATGTTCGCGCGCGCGGGCCGCACGACGGTGGTGCCCGTGATGGATCGCATCGACTCGCATTCGGCGCCGCGAGTGCGCGCGGCGGTCGTGGCGGCGCGCTCCGTTCTGGCGCCGGATCCCGAGCGTCTCTTCGCGCGCCTGCACAGCGACGAATCGCCAGAGGTGCGTGCCGCCGCGGTGGTCAACCTGATCGCGTCCGGGGACATTCACGGCGCGCGGGCGCGTGGCGCGCTCGATGCGATCATGGCGCGGGGCCCAGCGCCGGCACGGGTGGCGCTTGCGGAGGCCATCGCGCAGCAATCCAGCTCGGAGCTCGCGCACATCCTCGTCACGCTGGCGGCCGCCCCCGAGACGGAGGTGCGCGTCGCTGCGCTGTCGGCCATGGCGTTCGTGAAGAAGGCGGAGCTGATCCCGGTCGTGGTCCTCGGGCTGGCCGAGGAGCGAACGCGCGCGATCGCGGAGCACGCGCTCGTCGAGTTCGGCGAAGACGGACTCAACGCGCTGCGCGACACGCTGCGGACGCTGCCAGTGCGCGAAAACGTTCGCTGGCGAGTTCCGCACGCGATGGCGCTCTTCGATCCAAAGCTCGCCTCGGCGGCCTTGCTTTCGTGGCTGCCGATGGAGAGCGATGGCAGCGTCCGATACCAGATCATTCGTGCGCTGGAGAGCCTGGTGCGCCGCAACCCGCGTCTCGCGCTCGATCGCGCCGCGGTGGACGAGACGATCGACCAGACGGTGTCGCGTGCGTACCGGCATCTGGAACGGCGCACCCTGCTCCTGGCTGGCACGAAAGAGCTGCCCGCACGCAACACCAAGGGCGGAGAGTTGCTTGTCGCGCTCTTGCTGGACAAGGAGAAAGACGCGATCGAGCGACTGTTCCGGCTCCTCAGTCTTGCCCATCGCAAGGACGATTTTGCGCAGATTCACCGGGGTTTCGGCGCCGGCAAGGAGCAGCGCGCGGTGTCGATGGAGCTCTGCGAGAACATCCTGCGTGAGCCGCTGCGGAGCGCGGTGCTCGGGCTCGTGGATGACGCGCCGGATGAGGAACGCGCAGTGCGCGCGGGCAAGTACCACCAGCCCCTCGGCCTCTCGTACGAGGCGCTGCTCGCGCATCTGCTTGCCAGTCAGAGCGAGGCCGTGCAGGACATCACCGTCTTCCACATCGCGGAGCTCGGCCTCACTGCGTTTCGCGATCGGATCGCCGCGCTGCCGAACCCCGACGGAAAGCGCGACGACATCGTGCGGGCGCTCGCCCTCCTGGAGGCGGCATGAGCCAGCTTGCCGGTGTGCGCGAGCGACTGCTGGCGCTCCGCTCGCTAGAGACCTTGGTGGGCCTGGATGACGAGGCGCTGACGCTGCTCGCGGAGCACACGCACCAACGCGAGTTTCGCAAGGGAGACGTGCTCACTGCTGCCCACGGGCCGCCGGATGCGTTGCATGTCATCGTGGACGGTCGCGTCAACGTGATGCGTGATGGCGACGATGCGCTCGTCGGAGGCAACGGAGATCGGCTTGGCGTGCTGGCTCTCATGGCGGGGTTTCCCGTGGGAAATGTCACGGCCATCGCGGACACGCGAACCCTGGAGATCTCGGTCGCCGCGTGGAAGGGGGTCATGGAGGACAACTTCTCGCTGCTGCGGAACGAGCTGCGGCTCCTGTCCATGGGCGTTCTCTCCGCGCGCGGCGTGCTTCCGGTGTCGCCGCCCAGCGCCGTGCTCGGCGACGGCACGGGCGAATATCCCGCGCGCTCGTTGACGGTGGTGGAGCGCGTGATGCGGCTACGTGATGGAGTGTTCGGTGTGATGAGCGTCGACGCGCTGAGCGAGCTCGCCCGCCGGATGGTGGAGGTTCGAATTCCGGCAGGGGAGCTGATCTGGTCGGTCGGGGACAGGCCTGCGTACACGCTTCACCTTCACCATGGACGCGTACGGTGCACCGCCGCGGATGGAGGCAACGTGGACGCAGAGAGTCCGACCATGCTCGGTGAGCTCGAGGAATGGAGCACGGGCATGCGCTCGTATGAGCTGCGTGCGTTGACCGACGTGGTCGCGTGGCGCGTCGCGGTGGAGGACGTGCTCATGGTGCTGGAGTCGCACATCCAGCCCGCGATCCAGATGCTGGCGAACGTGGGCCGCATGCTGCTCAGCGATCCCGCGACAGCGCATGTCGCGCTCGGCGTTCACCGCGCCGAGAGCATGTCCACGCGATAGAGAGCGAGCTCGTCGCCGACCTTCGGTGCCGGAATCAGACCATTCTCGATCGCGCCGTCGTCGCTCTCGGGCTCACAGAGGTAGACGGCGATCGCGCCGAGAGGCTGCTCCGTGCGAACGAGTGAGAAGCCATCGGCAGGGCGTTTCCCGGCCTTCCATGACACGGACACGTCACCGAAGTCCGCGGCTTCCAGGATCTGACGTCCACCTTCGCGGCCAATGCGCTCCACGCGTGGCACCTGCACGTCATACGTCCCGCTCGAGGGCTCCACAAGGAGCCCGTGCCCCGCGAGGGCCTGCGCGAGACGCTGCGGCACGAGGTACGCCGCGGGACGCGTGACCACATGCGTGCCCACGAAGCGCGCGAAGAAGGGGAGGGTCACGGACGTCTCCGCGCCATCGAGCGTGCGGGGCGTGCGCGTGAGGATCTCGATCGGCGTGTCGAATTTCTGGAGCTTCGCGCGGACGGCGATGCGCTCGCGCGGCATCTGGCTCGTCGCGACAGTCTGCACGACGTCGTCCCTGTGCGCCGCCACGTGGCGCAGCGTCTCCAGCATGAAGCCGTAAGCCGTGCGCACGCGCTCCTCGAACGAGATGTACGAGTAACACTCGAGCAGCAGGTCCATGCGGTTCGTGAGCCCGCGATAATTGCTGCCGAAGCGCGGGTGGTGCGGATACGTCATCCAGCCCTCGCGCACGGGCGCGTTCGGATCGGCGTCACCTTTTTCGAGAGCGCTCTCGTCCTCGCTGAAGTTGCCGTAGAAGCTGGCGTGGAGGCCGTGGTTCTTCTTCAGGGCCGCGGTGACGGGCGGAAGGAGCTTCTCGCGCATGTAGAGGATGGGCTCGGGGCGGCCGCTCTCGATCGTGTGCGGAATGTCGTACGTCATGGAGAAGCGGTGCACGCTGCCGTTGGTTGCGTGGTTGTCGATCGTGAGATCAGCCTTCCACGCCTGGCAAACGCGCGTCTGCATGAGCCGCATCTCGAGCGACTCGTGGCGCATGTAGTCGCGGTTCAAGTTGATCTTCGCCGCGTTCACGCGCGTACCCACGCCGCTGTCGGGACCGAGCTGCCCCTCGAGCTTCGGAAGATGAAGGCGCCGATTCCCCGGCTCGATACGGTCGTTCCCATCCGGATTGAACAGCGGAGCGATCACGAGCGTGAGGTTCGCGAGCAGATCATCGCCGCCCACCGAACCGCCCTTCGCGAGCAGATCGCGAGCGAGCATGAGGCAGCCCTCCTTGCCCTCCACCTCCCCCGAGTGAATGCCGCTCACCACGAGCACGATCGGAAGCCCAAGCGCCCGGGCCTCATCCGGAGACTTCGCGCCGCGCGCCGAGAGCACGAGAAGAGGCAGCGCGCGCCCCTCCGGGCTCTGCCCGAAATCGGTGACGTGCAAGCGTGAATCACGAAGCGCCGAAAGCCCCGCGACGAACGCCATGACGTCTGCATGCCGCGAAGTCTCGGTGTAGCGACTGGACTCCGCGCGAGTGAGAAGCGGCGTGGGGCTCATTTTGTCGGCACATCGAGCAAGATGATCGCCTCGCTTGCCACCGTAAGCGCCCGCAGCAGCGCAGCCCGCAGCGCAACGAGCTCCTCTTCGGAGGCCTGGTTCGCCTTGAGCGCGGCTGCGGCGAGGCCTTCGTGTGGCGAGCCAACGTCGTCCTCGCGCCCCACGGCGAACGCGATCTCGTCGAGCAGCACCCAGGTGTCGTGTGCGTCATCCGGTGGGTGCTCCTCGCGGCCGGTCACGAACGCGATGAGCGGCGCGAGTATGTGCTCGTCTCCGACAAGCGGGGATGCGCCGGGCGTGCGGCGCTGCGCGAAGAGAATGGCGCCCTCTTCGGTGATGAACATGGGCACGCGCTTCTTGCCCGCGCGCTCGTACGCGTAGATGCCGTCTTCGCTCTCGAGCAGGTATCCGGAGTTCTCTTCGTCGAGCTCGAAGTAGACCAAGGTCCAATCCATCGTCAGGAAGAGAATAGTGCGTGCGCGACCGGCACGCCGAGAAAACGGCCATACGATGCGGCGGCCTCGGCGAATGCGCGCGCGGCATCTGCGCCCAGCTTCGAGAAAGGCTCTGCCTCCACGATGGTATTCTTCGCCTTGTGCACGCGCCGCCATGTGCCGACGACCCGCCCGTCCTTCACGATCGTGGGCTTGAACACGCCGTTTCCGCCGGGGACGATCCTGCTCATGTGCGCGCGGTCGATCACGGCGCCGCGCTCCTTGTAGCCAAGGACGAACTCGTCGAAGCCGGGAAGCGCGTGGAGGGAGAGTGCGTTCCTCGTGCTCGCGTCTTGCAACTCTGAAAGACGATCCTCTGCGTCCGCGGCCATGACGTAGCGCACGCCGTCTTCGTCGAGCGTCGTCAGCGCGTTGCCGGCGAGCGCGATCCCGACCTTCGTGTCCGCGAGCGTGAGCTTGGTCCAGCCGGCGAAGTCCGCGAGCGTCGCGGGGCCGTGGCTCTGGAAGTAGCGACGCGCGAGCTCACCCAGCGCCTCCTCACGGCCGAGCGTCCGCGGCTTCTTGATCCATTCGCGCATGAGCACGAACGTCTGCTGCTTGCCCTTCGGCGGACCAAAACAGAGCGTCTTCGTGATCGAGAGATGGAAGAGCATGTGATAGCCGCGCTGTCCGGCGGTGCTGATGCCCTTGCGATCCCAGAGCGCCTGCAGCTCCTCGCGCGTCAGATGCTTGCCGCCGCCGAGCGCGTTCTCTGCGACGGTGCGTGCGCGTTCGAGCGTCTTTTCGTCCAGGGAGAGCGCGGCCCTTCGCGCGGACACGCTCTTCACCACGCGCGGGCAGCAGAGATCCACCATCCACGGGAGATCCTCCGCCGCGACGGCGTGCAGTGTCCCGCGCATCGGCCACGCGCGGACGAGCTTGCCGTTCGTGAACGCCTCCTCCACACGCGCGTCGGTCGTTTTGGGCACGCGAAGGCCAATGGACCACTTGAGGCTCGCCCAGTCCTGGCCCTGCATCGCGAGCATGTGGCGCGCGGCGTCGAGCGGAGACGCGAACGTGCTCCCGGCGATGCGCTGCGCCGCCACGCGAAGCAGACCGATACGGCTTCTCACTTGCGGTGCGCTCGTGACGGCGTGCGGTGGTGATAGCGGGAAGAACACGTCACGAGCGTTGCGTTCTCGTTAGCAAAGGCGCGGACACGTGCAAGTGCAAGCCGCGCGTTGAGTCTGTGCGCCGAGGCGTGGTAGCGAGCATCGGGTGATCACCATCCACAACTTTCCGAGGGGCGCGCGAGGTCTTCGCATCATGTGGCAGTGCGAGGAGATGGGCCTGCCGTATCGCGTGTCGCCAGTCACCTATCCGGTGAGCGAAGGGTATCGAGCGTTGCATCCGCTGGGCTCCGTGCCGTTCCTGCAGGACGACACCGCAGGCGTGACGATGTCCGAGTCCACCGCGATCATGCTCTGGCTGGCGCAGAAGTACGGTCCCACACCGCTGTTGCCGGGAGCGGACGACGCGCGGCTGGGCGCAGTGCTGGAGATGACGACGTTCGGAGAAGCGGGCATCGGCACGCCGCTGAATCCGCTGCTCGCAGCGCGCTTCGCTGCGCCGGAGGAGGACAAGAGAAACTGGTCCGTGCGCGGGCAGGAGGCGCGCGTGGAGAAAGGAGTGCGCTTCGTGAGCGAGCGCCTCGCGGCAAACGCGCTGGCCGAAGGCGAAGCAACGGAGTCCTTCCTCTGCGGCAAGGAGCTCACGCTCGCGGACATCTCCGTCCACTGCGGCCTCGCGATGTGGAGAGGCGCGCTGGGAAAGGAGCTCCCGGAAAACGTCGGCGCGTACGTGGACCGCCTGAAGCAGCGCGCAGCCTACGACAGAGCGTCAAAAGCGAACGTCTAGGTAAAGGTCGAGGTCGAGGTCGAAGTCGAGGTTGAGGTCGAGGTCGAGGTTGAGGTCGTCCCTGCGGCGCGGGATCTCTTGACATTGTGAGCACCCGAACGCTAGGTTGCGCGCCGTTGGAGATGTAACGCCAACGTGTCGCGCGGTGGAGCAGCCT
>JANXLV010000216.1 GCA_025355005.1 Myxococcales bacterium
CCACCACCACCACCACCGCCGCCGCCATTGCTGGCAGGGTTGGTACCGACACCGGAGTCCGTGTTCGGATCGGTGCCGTTGGTGTCAGTGGAGGGATCATCCGAGCTCCCGTTCGCGCAGGCGACGAAGGCGGTGATGAGACCAACAGCGAAGAGTGCAGAAACTGGGTTTCGCATGAGGGCGTACTCTTACCGCAGAAAGTGGATCGACGCTCCCCCAGGGCAGGGTTGGAGACCCCACAAAGACTACGATTTGTGGGAGTTTGTGTGACGAATCGCGGTGCGTCATCGTGCAGTTAGCGCGTGCACACATTGACTTAGATTCAGCGCAACGCGTCCGCTCTCGCTGGCGAATCACAGGCGCGTCGCGCTCGACCCGATCGATAGAAGCGTCGCACTCAACCCGATTGATAGAAGCGTCGCATCGACACGTTCATCAAGAGGCCGATGCCGATCATGATCGTGAGCACGCTCGAGCCACCTGCGGAGAAGAGCGGCAGCGTGACACCAACGACCGGAAGAATGCCCGTCACCATGCCGAGGTTGAAGAACGCGTGCCAGAACATCAGCGCGCCCACGCCCACCGCGAGCACTGCGCCGAAGCGATCCTTCGCGGTCGCCGCGATGCGAAGCGACCACAGCACGAGGAATGCGTAGAGCAGCACGAGCAGCACGCAGCCGATGAAGCCCCAGTCCTCTGCGTAGACCGCGAACGGAAAGTCCGAGTGCTGGTCCGGCAAGAACAGATACTGGTTCTGCGTGCCGCGCATGAAGCCTTCGCCGACCACGCCGCCCGCGCCGATGGCGATGCGCGCGTGGTGCGCGTGCCAGCCGGAGCCGAGGATGTTCGCATCCGGGTTCAAGAAGTCCGTGATGCGCTTCTTCTGGTAGTCCTTCAGCACGTAGCTCCACGCGAGCGGCAGCGCGATGCCGGCGGAGACGATGAGCGTGACCACGCTGCGCCACTGGATCTTCGTGAGCAGACAGATGGTGGCGAAGATGAGGCCCAGGATGAGCGCGGTGCCCAGGTCCGGCTGCTTCAGGATGAGGACCATGGGCACGGCCGCAATGACCGTGGGGATGAGCAGGTCGACGAGCTTTCGCCCCTCGCTCTTCGGATCGTCGTGGAGATACTTCGCGAGCGCGATGACCAGGAACAGCTTCATGAACTCGCTGGGCTGGAAGCTGAAGCTGCCTATGTAGATCCAGCGCGAGCTGCCGCGGATGTCCTTGCCGAGCACGAACACGAGCAACAGCAGGATGATGCCGAGCCCGTAGAGCACGTATCCGAGGCGCTCGAAGTGCCGGTAGTCGATGGCGGCGACCACGGTGGCGAGGATGCCGCCGAGCACGAGCCAGTACACCTGCTGGATGTACACCTCGGACAGCGCGGCCTTCGACACACTGGTTGCAGAATACAAGTTGATGACGCCGATGACGGCTAGCACGCACGCGCAGAGGAACAGCGCCCAGTCGAAGTGCTCGCGCGCACGACCAAACAGCCGCGCGTCCCGCCGTGACAGGCCGCGCATCATGACGTCCATCCCGTCATGGCGTGGCCCCGGGCTTCTTCGCGGTCGGAGGTGCCTTCTGCTCGCGCTGGATGCGCTGGTAGTCCTTCACGATCTGCATGGCGACGGGCGCCGCCTGCGTGGGGCCCGAGCCGCCGTGCTCCACGAGCACGATGACCGCGATCTCCGGTGACTTGATCGGCGCGAACGCGGCGAACCACGCGTGGTCGCGCTCGAAGTACCAGGCCCGCTTCGGATCATCCTTGGCGGTGGCGACGTAGCCAGTCTGCGCGGTGCCCGTCTTGCCGGCGACCTCGAGCGCGGCATCACGCACCGGATATGCGGTGCCCTTCTCGTCGTTGACGACGGCGGCGAGCGCGTCGGCCACGCGCGAGAGGTTCTCCGGCTGGATCTTCGCCTTCTGGCGGACGCGCGGAGGGAAATCTTGGACCACGGCGCCGTCGCTCGTCTCGACGGCCCGCACCACCTCCGGCATGTATACGGTGCCACCGTTCGCGAGGGCCGCGTACGCGAGCGCGAGCTGCAGCGGCGTGACGGTCGTGGCGCCCTGACCGATGGACATGTTGAAGGTAAAGCCCTTCACGAACTGTCCCTTGTTGCGTAGCGCGTACCACGCACGCGTGGGGATGCGGCCCGCGGACTCGGGATTGATGCCGAGGCCCGTCTTCTGTCCGAGACCAAACTCGCTCGCCACGCGGGCGATGCGATCCATACCGACGGACTCCGCGAGCGTGAAGAAGTACAGGTTGCAGCTCTGCGCGATGGCGCCGCGCATGTTGACCTTGCCGTGCACGTGGGTGCAGTGGAAGACGCGCTTGTATTCGAAGCGAATGCCGTCGCAGCGCTCCGTCTCTTCCGGGTCGATGAGGTGCGCTTCCAGCCCCGCGAGCGCGGAGAACGGCTTGAACGTGGAGCCCGGCTGGAACGCGCCGCTCATCGTCTTGTCGAGCAGCGGGCGATCGTCGTTCTTGTAGAGCGCGCTGAACGTGTCGCTGATGCGCTCGCGTCCGCCGCCGCCGGCCAGATCGTTCTCGTCGTAGTCGGGCTTGCTGTAGAGGGCGAGAAGGCGGCCGGTGCGGACGTCGACCACGACCACGGCGCCGGCCTCGTGCTGTCGCATGGCCTTCTCGATCGCCTGCATGAGATCCATGTCGACCGTGAGGCGTAGATCGCGGCCGGGGATCGGATCCTGGCGCGTGGGCTGGTCGAGCAGGCGCTCCTCGTCCGGTCCGCTGCGATAGCGGCCGCGCGCATCCACCACGCGCTTCTCCCAGCCGCGCTGCCCGCGCAAGTAGCTCTCCCACGCGCGCTCGATGCCGGTGGCGCCCAGGATGTCGCCGGGCTCGTAGCCCATGGGGTTCACCTTCTGGCGCTCCTCCGGCAAGAGGTCTTCCCAGCCCTCGGGTCGGTACCGCTTCAGCGTCTCGCCGTCGATCTCGGCGACGTAGCCGAGCATGTGCGCGCCGAGGTTCTTGAAGGGGTAGTAGCGGACGGGCAGCTGGATGATCTCGGCGCCTGCCGTCTCCTGCGGGTGCTGCTTCAGCTCCGCGACGATGTCGCGCGAGAGATCTTCGCGCACCCGAATGGGTCGCCAGCACGGCGATCGGTCCTCGTCGGTGACGCACGCGTTGCGGATGGTCTCCGTGATGCGCGTGCGTTCGTCCGGGTTCAGGCGCAGCGCCTCCGCGATGCGCGGGAAGGTGTCGCGATCGTCCAGGCTCACGCCGCGGCGCACGGGTCGCGCGCTGGGCATCACCCGTCCCGGGACCAGGTACACGTTGTATCCGGGGCGGCTCGACGCGAGCACGCGGCTCTGCGCGTCGCGGATGACGCCGCGTGTGGTCTGCGTGGTGACGCGCCGGATGATGTTCTCGTGCGCGATCTGCGCGTAGCTGTGACCCTTCACGATCTGCAGCTGGAACAGGCGAATGAGCACCCCCAGGAACGCCAGGGCCGCGACGAGCGCCATCCACCTGTAGCGGCGCCGGAACTCGCCCACGTCGGAGCGGGGGACGAGCAGGTTGCTCACGCCTCGCCTCCCGCGCCTTCACGCTTGGCCTGGGTGGCCGCGTGGAGCCGCTGCGCGAGCATGAACACGAACGGCGCGACCAGGCCCGTGGCGATCACGTGCGGCAACGTCAGCGGGTACACCGCGCGCGCCACCCATGCCTCGTTCCCGAAGATCGCAAGGAGCACGAGCACCATCACCGAGTGCACGAGCGCGAACGCAGCAGACAGCAGCCCTTGCATCCACCGTGTCTGCGCGGCGAGCCGAACGCCGGCGGAGCGCGCAAGGATGAAGATCGCCACGAACGTGAACGCGTGCAGACCCACCGGCGCGATGCCCAGGATGTCCGTCATGTATCCGAGCGCGAACACGACGCCCGCGCCGAGCGACAGGTGGTACTCGTGCACGCCCATGAACAGGATGAGCGGAAGTACCAGCGAGGGCACCAGTCCCGGGATTTCCAGCGGTCCGGGGTGAAGTGAAACAAGGTGCAACATACCCGCAACCATCGCGAGGAGCAGGCGGATGATGCGGAAGCTCTGCGTCTCGACGATGAGCAGACCAAAGCCGGTCAGGAAGAAGAGCGTGTTGCGCACGTGCTCATTTCCCCTTCGGCTTCGTGCCAGGCTTCGGCGCGTCGTCGTCCACGGGTTGGACCAGGATGAGCACGTTCTCCAGCTTGGAGAAGTTCACCGTGGGCGCAGCGAGCACCTCCTGGAAGCGCCCGAGCTCGCGCTTCTCGACCATGGTGACGCGCGCCACGGGGATGCCCCGCGGGAAGAGCTTTCCCTTGCCGGAGGTGACGAGCAGATCGCCGATCTCTATCTCGTCGCGTGAGTCGACCATCTCGATCTTGCAGGCGTACTTGGATGGATCGCCCGTGCCGCGTGCGAAGCCGCGCGCATGTGTGCGCTCGTCCTCCACGTCCACGCCGAACGCCGCATCGACCGCGAGCTGCACGTCCACGTTGTCCCCCGCGACGCGCTGCACTGCGCCCACCACGCCGTCGGGGGAGATGACGGGCATGTGCGGCGCGATGTCGCGGGAGCTCTTGTCGAGCGTGACGCGCGTGACCCTGAAGAACTCCGTGTAGTCCTTCCCGGTGACCTCCGCGCTCACGGTGTCGAGCGCGGTGGACTGCTTCAACATGAGCAAGCGACGCAGCTCGCGGTTGTCGGCCTCCAGCTGCGACAGCTTGTGGTTCTCTTCGCGAAGTCGCGCGTTCTCGTACTCCACCTGCTCGGTGTGCTCGGCGACGGAGAAGCTGTACGTGATGCGCTGGATGACGTTCGAGATGCCGCGGCCAAGCGTGGCGACGCCGTACTCGATAGGCGCGCTGATGCGGAGCGCGAGCCGATCCAGCGCGTTCAGGTTCTCCGGCTTCTTCATGTTCGCCCGGAGGAAGAAGAAGGGGAGCGCCAGGAGCACGACCACGATCGCGCGGTCTCGGTATCGCTTGAGGGGCGACATATTTTCCCCTCGTGATCACATCGGCATAGCCTCGTACGGCTAGCCGATCGTGACCTCCTTCAGCAGTTCCATATGGTCCAGCGTCTTGCCGCTGCCCAATACGACCGCGCTGATCGGATCGTCACAGACCATGACCGGGAGGCCCGTCTCTTCGCGAAGGAGCACGTCCAGGTTCTTGAGGAGCGCGCCTCCGCCCGTGAGCACGATGCCCTTGTCGACGATGTCGGCCGCGAGCTCCGGGGGCGTCTTCTCGAGCGCGAGGAGCACCGCTTCGACGATCGCGTTCGTCGGCTCCGCGAGGGCCTCGCGGATCTCGTCCGAGTTCACGACGACGGTCTTCGGGACACCGGCGACGAGATCGCGGCCCTTCACCTCTGCGGTGAGCTGCTTCTCGAGCGGGTACGCGTTGCCGATGCTCATCTTGATGCGCTCGGCGGTCTGCTCGCCAATGGCGAGGTTGTACTTTCGCTTGAGGTACGACTGGATCGCGTCGTCCATCTTGTCGCCGCCGACGCGGACGCTCTGCGAGTACACGATGCCGGCGAGGGAGATGACGGCGACCTCCGTGGTGCCACCGCCGATGTCGACGACCATGTTGCCGGAGGGCTCGGTGATGGGGAGACCAGCGCCAATGGCCGCGGCCATGGGCTCCTCGATGAGGTAGACCTCGCGGGCGCCTGCGCTCTCGGCGCTCTCCTTCACGGCGCGCTTCTCGACCTCGGTGATGCCGAAGGGGACGCAGATGATGATGCGGGGCTTCACCAGCGTCCGGCGGTTGTGCGCGCGGGCGATGAAGTAGCGGAGCATGGCCTCCGTGATCTCGAAGTCGGCGATGACGCCGTCCCGGAGAGGCCGGACCGCGCGGATGTTACCCGGGGTGCGCCCGAGCATCTCCTTCGCCTCACGGCCGACGGCGAGCACGCGGTTTCCGCCCCGCGCGTCCTTCTGGACGGCCACGACGGAGGGCTCGCACGAGACGATCCCCTTGCCCTTCACGTAAATCAACGTGTTGGCGGTCCCGAGGTCGATCGCGAGATCGTTCGAGAACAAGCCGTTGAGCCAATCAAACATCATGGCGCGGTCGTTCCTCCGTCGGGTCGTGGAGAGCGCAAGCGAAGAGCAATGTGACGCCTTCGCTGCGTCCTCGGTTGATCGTCAAGCCACCGTACTTAGCAACGCGATCCCCGCGTGTCTACGCACGCCGCCGTAATAGATCCCGCAAGCAACCGAAGCAAAACGCCACCGCGAGCAACGTCGTAACAAACCGCCCCGTCGTGCGAAGCACGAAAACGGGGGGAGGCTCGTTCGCGAAGCGAATGAGGGGCCGAAGGCCCTACCAGGAAGCGCGTCAGCCCTTCGAGATCTTTCCCTCTTTATGCGGGTGATGCTTCCGGCATGAGGAGCAGAACTTCTTGATCTCGAACTTCTCGGACATGGTCCGCTTGTTCTTGGTCGTGGTGTAGTTCGCGCGGTTGCAGTTCGCGCAGGTCATTTTGATGAGATCACGCATGGGTTCCTCGAGGGAGGGCGCACGTTAGTTCGGGTGGCCGTGAAGTCAAGGGTGCGTTTTGGGGTACCATCCACAGCGCGATGACAGAAGACGCGACGGTGCTGCTCGGCCCACGATTCCGCGAGGCGCTGGTCTACGCGGCGACGCTCCACACAGCCCAGACGCGGAAGGCGACGGCTACACCGTACATCGCTCATCTCATGGCCGTGGCCGGGTTGGCCCTCGAGCACGGGGCGAGCGAGGACGTGGCGATCGCGGCGCTCCTGCACGACGCGGTCGAGGATCAGGGAGGCCAGAAGACCGCAGAGGCGATCCGCGCGCGCTTCGGGGACGCCGTGCACGACATCGTTCTCGCCTGCTCCGACACGGACGTCACGCCAAAGCCACCCTGGCGCGATCGCAAGGAGCGCTACCTCGCCCACGTGAGGAGCGCGCCAGTCGAGGTGCGGCTGGTCTCCGTCTCGGACAAGGTCCACAACGCACGCTCGATCCTCGCGGACCTTCGCCTAGAGGGCGACGCGGTCTGGGCCCGCTTCCACGGCGGAAAAGAAGGCACGCTCTGGTACTACCGCTCGCTCGTGGAAGCCTTCCGAGAAGGAGCCCACACGAACGGCACGAAGCAACTGGCCGCAGAGCTGACCCGCGTGGTCGGGGAGATCGACAAGCTAGCCATTCCAGCCTGAGGGCCAGCCTGAGGTCGATCTCAGATCGCCGAGAAAAACGCCCATATTCCGGCGGCCGCCCCGCTCCAGATCGTGTGCCCCATGCCCGGTATCTTGCACCAGTACACGGCCGCCTTGCCGCCGCTCTGCTTCACGCAGGGCGAAGGACCGCCAGGCGCTGACATCGTCGTGGACGCCATGTTGGCGTACTCCCAGAACGCGAGGCTCTTCTGGCCTTCGGTCATCGGAACGCTGTTGTCTGCATCGCCGTGGATGATGAACGCCGGGACGGGGTTCGTGATGGTGAGGTTGCCGGTCTTGTCGTAGTCGGCGCCGCTGATGCCGAATGGCCCGCCACCGGACTGCGGCGCAACGGCCGCGATCGCGCTCGCCCTCCAGCGACCGAGCTGGTTCGCGAAGTACGCGCCGCCGCTCATGCCGTGGATGAAGACCTTCTTGCCGTTCACGCAGTAGGTCGTGCTCACCTGCTTCACGAGCGCGTCGAAGAGATCGACGTCCGCGTTCATGGGCGGGTCGTGGGCCTGGTCGAACGAGTGGCCGTTGTTGTTGTTCGTGCCGTCTGGCCACGCGAAGATCGCATTGCCGCCCGCAGCCGCTTCGATCGCGAGGCTGCTGCGATACTGCGCGCCGGTCCCGCCGTCGCCGTGGAAGCCGATGACCAGCGGATAGAGCTTGGTGCCGTTGTATCCGGCAGGGATCGTGAGCGCGTATGTTCGCGAGGCCGCGCCTACCTTGATCGTGGTCTTCGCGATGAAGCCCATGGGTGGGTTGGCCGTGCCGCAGGTGCCGGCCGGGACAGTCATGCTGCCATCCGTGTCGCCACCGCCCGCACCACCGTCGGGGTTTCCCCCGCCGCCGCCTTCTGCGCCCGTGCCGCCGCCGCCGCCTTCGTCGCTCGCTGCGCCGCCGCTGCCAGACGAGCCGTCACCACCGCACGCGACCAGACCGAGCAGCACGCTCAATGCCAGCCCACACACACCAGCAGAAGGCACAGAGAGAGCGCGCATGCAGCTACTCATCGGGCTACTCGTCGTCCTCGCCGCCACTCCAGTCGGTGTTCTTGCCACCGCCGCCGCCACCGCCACCGCCACCGCCACCGCGCTCGTTGTCGAAGCGCTTCTTGCGCGGACCGTCGTCGGCGGGCCCGCCGCCGGGCTTGCCGCCGGCCTTGCGTTTTCGATCATCGAAGGTCTTCCGACCCGGAGGTGCCGGAGGGCCAAAGCCCGCGCCCGGAATGGGAGGACCACCACCGCCACCGCCGAAGCCGCCGCCACCGCCGCCGAAGCCACCGCCGCCGCCGCCGAAGCCGCCACCGAAGCCATCGGACCGAGGCGGACGCTCACCCTTCGGCTGCGCCATGTTCACCTTGAGTGGGCGACCGGCCATCATCACCGTCTGGAGAGCCGCAACCGCGGCCTTGGCTGCATCCGCGCTGGAGAGCGTGACGAAACCGAACCCCTTCTTGCGGCCGTCGGGGCCGGTGGGAAGGCTCACATGAACCACGGTGCCAGAGGTGCCGGCGGCCTTATTCACGACTTCTTCGATGTCCTGCTGAGAGCAGTCGTAGGGCAAGTTGCCCACGTAGAGCTTGCGATCGTCGTCGCTGGGTCGCGGGCCACCGAACGAGCGCGGCGGTCCACCGTCGCCAGGTCCGGGCCCACCTGGTCCGCCTGGTCCGCCTGGTCCGCCAGGTCCGCCAGGTCCGGGTCCAGGGCCACCGTAGCCACCACCGCCACCGCCACCAGCGAAGCCGCCGGGACCGCCAGGTCCAAATCGAGGCCCGCCGAATCCACCTTCCCCGCGCTTGGGGGGCTCGGCTTGATAGGGACGCACCGCGATCGAACGGCCGCCCTGCATCGACCCGTTGAGCTGGTCACGCGCGACCTGCGCCTGATCGGGCGTCGACAGCGTGACAAACGCGTAGCCGCGTCTACGTCCTGTCGCGTGATCCTTCGGGAAGCTCACGTTCAGAACGACGCCCCCCGTCGACTCGAACAGCTGCTTGAGAACTTCTTCTGACATGCTGTCGGGCAAACCTGCCACGAACAGCTTCGTTTCCTCATTCGCCATGAAAAGATTCCAGGACCCTCCGTAGTCCGTATGCCGTTGCGATCGGACTGGTGTTCCCGGCCGCTGCGCTTCCGGTACACGATATCTCGTCGCACCATTCCGTCAATCAGACTTTGCCGAATCGGAGGCGGCCGCTGCTGGGGTGGCTGGGGGCTCTGAAGGAGCCGGGACCACGCTCGCGGCCACCTTCGTGCTACCGCTCCACCGTTCGGCAGGGATTGTGATCACGAACGTGGACCCATTTCCGAGCTCGCTCTCCACCCACGCCTTGCCCCCGTGGCTCTCCGCGATGTGCTTCACGAGCGCCAGGCCGATTCCGCTGCCGCGGATGGGAGCGCGCCCCTTCTTGTCGGCAGTTCCGGACGCTCCCTCGGCGCGCACGAAGCGCTCGAAGATACGCGTGCGATCCTCGGGTGCGACGCCCGGGCCGCGGTCCTTCACCTTGACGGCGATGCGCTCGCCGCGGCGACCGGCGGAGACCGTGACACACTCGCCGTCAGGCGCGTATTTGAGGGCGTTGTCGAGCAGGTTGATGACGGCGAGCTGGATCGCGCGCTCGTCGATGAGGGCGCGCGGCAGCCCCTGCTCGATGTCGACGTCGATCCTCACGTTCTCGCGCTCGGCGCGGTAGCGATACACGTTCACGGCGCGCATCACCGCTTCGCCCACATCGCCTTCCTCGAGCTCGTACGCGTCGCGACCGCGCTCCACGCGCGCGAAGTCGAGGACGTTCTCGATGAGGCCGGAGAGGCGCTCGCTCTCGCGCACGATGATCTCGAGGTACTCCTTGCGCTTGTCGTCGGACGCAACGCGCCCCGACTGGAGCATCTCCGCGAACATGCGCACGAGCGCCAGCGGCGTCTTCAGCTCGTGGCTCACGTTCGCGACGAACTCGCTCTTCAGCGCGCTGATGCGGCGCGCGCGCTCCGCGGCCACGAGGATCGCGAACACCCCCGCGACGATGACGAGGCACGAGAGCCCGACCATCGCGATCTCGACGAGCCGCCGGTTCTGCACGCTGACCGCGAGCTCTTCGGACGAGGACGGAGATACCTGGAGACGCCAGTTGTAGAGCGTGGTCGGGAAGCGCACGCCAACGGTGAACTCACCGCTGCGAAGCGGCGGACCGTAGATGATGCGGCCCTCCTCGTCGACCACGTTCACGCGCGACGGTTGGCTCTTCGTGTCGAGGAGCTGCGCGCGGTCCGAGTAGAGCGCGGGCAGCGTGTCCTTCACCAGGCGACCGATGTCGTGCCACGCGACGATGAGGTAGCTCTGTCCCTGCCAGGTGCGCTGCCAGTAGGAGAGCAGATAGCCCTGTGGGCCGTACTCCCGGTGAAGGTGCCGGAGCTGGTCCTTCGGGTCCGTGCCGAGCTCCATGTCGGGGACGATCTTGTTCACGAGCAGCCGACGGAAAGCCTCCTCCTCCTGGAACGCGCCGGTCGCGCGCGATGCAAAGCCGAGCACACGACGCTGCTCGTCGAGGATCAGGATCGCGCGAACACTCGGCGTCTCGCGCTGCGCCGTGGGAAGCCAGCGCTCCGCGAGCTCGGGCAGGTTTGCCGGATCGGCAACGGCCATGACGACGTTGTCCTGATCGATGATCTGGCGATCGAGTCGCGCTGCCTTCTCGCGCGCAAGGCCGAGCGTGGCCTCGACGACAGCCTCTTGCCGCAGGCGATCGAGCGCGAGCGTCGTGCGAAAGGTGAAGTATGCAACGATCCCGACAGCAACGATGATCGCCGGCAGGAGCACGAAGCTCGCCAGTTTGCCGCGGCGTTCCCCGTCCATCAGTTCACGGGTGAGGGCCGGGGTGCTGCGCGTTCTGGGCGTGATGCGCGAGGATCTTGTCGGTCTCGAGCACGAGGCCGTGCGAACCGATGAACTCCGCGAACTGCTCCGCGATGTAGTTCATCGCGTGCCCCTCGTCCTCGGTGAAGGGATTGCCATCCACCGGATCGACGAGCTCGAGCGCCGCGAGCACGCGCGCGCCGAACATGATGGGCGTGACGATGATGCTCTTCGCCCCACCGATCAGCTGGTAGCGCTCCAGGCCAGGCGCGCCCGCCTTCGCGGCCTCCGGCAGTACGACGGACTTGCGCTTGCGGAGCGCGGCGTTGAGCAGCGCGTCCTGATCGGCGACGCGCTTCGTGAGGAGCGCCTCTGCGCCCGGACCAGCGGCGCACGCAACGATGAAGTTGCGCTTGTTGATGTCGTACGCGTGCACGAGGCCCACGCGGCTCGGCATCATCTCGTTGGCGAGCGCGAGGCAGAAGTCGCCGCCTTCGAGTGAGTCGCGGAGAAAGTGGAGATCGTGCATCGCCTCGAAGAGGGCGCTGATGAGGTCCTCGCCGGAGACCCTGCCTCGCTGACCTGCGATCGCCATCTTGCCCGACGGCCGCATCTGGCCCGGCGTGGGCGTGGAGAAGCGCGGCGAGCTCGGACGTGAGTGACGGCCGGTGGGAGGATTGGACTGCTGGCTCGGCGGCATCGGGGCTGCGCTCGGGTGCGCATGCGGCTGCGGCGGCTGGGACTTGAACGGATCCGCCTGTTGCTGGATCTGCGGCTGCATCTGCGGCGGCGGTATCTGCATCTGCTGCTGCGGCATCTGCTGCTGCTGCGGGGGCGGTATCTGCATCTGCTGCTGCGGCATGTGCTGCGTCTGCACGGGCGCTTGCGAGTGCTGTGAAACCGGCTGGTACGGCTGCGACGCGATCATCATCGGCTCGGTGGGCGGGCCACCGGTGGACGCTTGCTGCTGGGGCCGCGGCGCGTTCGACATCGGCTGCGTGATCGGCGCGAGATCGTGAGCGGCGACTGGCTGCTGGGGAGCGGACTGCGGGGGTTGCTGGTGCACGGGCACGACCACGGGCACGTCTACGGGCGGAGGCGGCGGGGGAACTGACGCGGGCTTCGGCGCCAGGATGCTCGGCTTCTTGCCTTGCCTCGGGTAGCCGACGACCGGCGCTCCCGCCCAGTCCTTCCACGTGATGGTCACCAGCGGCGGTACTGGCGGCTTGCCAGTGAACTTCACGTCGAACGCGGCGAGGTTCACGAACTTTCGCGACGTGTATTTCTCGATGTGCTTCTTGACGATCTCGAGCTGACCGGTGAGCACGCGCTCCGCGAGCGCGTCTGGTGTGCCTGGCGGCAGCGCGAACGAGATCTCGCGATACACGATGGGAGACTTCGCGTCTGGCTCCTGCGCGCGCTGCGAGATGATCTCCACCGCCGGCAGACCTGGGAGCTGCGTCCCGATCGCAAGCAAGCCGGCCGGTGCTGCCGGTGCTGCCGGTGCGGGAGCTGCTGCTGCTGCCGGAGGATCCGAGCGCGTCAGCGTCACGATCATCTCGGAGCTCGAGCTGGACGGCGGGGGACTGGACTCGTACTGACCGTTCAGCGCGCCGAGCGTTGCGGCGAGCTTTGCGGGCGGCTCGGAGCGGAAGATCTCGATCTCGATGTTGGGATCGGACGCCTCGGCCATGAGGCTCGCGGATGAGAGCGCGGCCGGTACCGGCGCAGCGATCGGTGGCATCGGGGGAACGTGGGAAACGGGGGAATTCAACGGCGGATCGCTCTTTGGATCGAGCCGCGGATCCGCGCCCGTGCGCACCTCTTCCACGACCGCGCCTTGCGAGCCCATCATCACAGTGCGCTGCACGGGCTTCGCCATCTGGATCCCCGCGTTCGACGGCGCGGGTTGTCGCGGAGGTGCCGCGGGCTTCGCGGACGGGTTGGATGGCGGTGCTTGCGGTGCTTGCGGTGCTTGCGGTGCCTGCACTTTCGTGGACGGCTTGGGAGGCGCGCTTCTCGTGTTCGATGGCTTCGAGCCCTTGGCTGTAGGCACTCCCGACACGGCTGGGCGCGGGCCAGAGTCGTCGGCGTCGAGCGAGCGCACGGTCTTCGCGTCGCTCGGGACGTCTGGCACAATCCTCGGCGCGCTCTGCGGTGGCGGTGGCGGGATGGGCATGGGCCCCGTGTCCTGGCGCGCCTCGGGCGTCAGCTCCATGTCTGTCGGTGCGTTGCGCACGACGTATTTCAGGCGCGCCATCGGGTCGACAGCGCGATAGCCGGTGTCGAGGAGCTCCACCGAGAAGCCGTTCATGCCCGGGGTCTCACCCCGTCGCTTTCGAACGGCGTCGAGAGCCTTCTGCCATGAGTCGGCTTCGACGCAGAAGCTCTGCGTGTCTGCCTTACCCATCGGCGTGACCTCTACGAGCCAGCGCATCGCGGTTACAGTATCCAAACCTCGCGAAGAAGTCTGGTGAAATCCCCGGGTGAGCCTCAGTCTGGGCTCAATCGGGGCTCAATCTGCTCGGAGCCCCTCGGATGGGCGGAGCCATGCGGCGTACAGGGCCGGGAAAATCGTGGCCAGGAGGCAGATCACGATGGCGACAGCGCCTGTGATGAGGAACTCAGTTGGACGGATGTTCACCGGCAGGCTCGAGATGAAATAGACCTTGGGGTCCAGCGGGAAGCTGTAGGCCAGGAGCCCCTTGCAGCAGCCGTAGCCGAGCCCGAGCCCGAGGCTGGTCCCGATGAGGCCGATGATGCCGCCCTGGTAGAGGAAGATGCGGAGCACGTCGTCGTCCTTTGCGCCCAGCGCCTTGAGGAGCGAGATCTCCTTCTTCTTGTCCAGGACGACCATGATCAGCGTGGCGACAACGGTGAACGCAGCGACCACGATGATGAGCGCGAGCACCACGCTCATGCCGATCTGCTGGATGAGCAGCGCCGTGAAGAGGCCGTGATTGAGCTCGCGCCAGTCCATCGTGTGATAGACGCCGTTGTTGAGGCGCTTGTCGATGTCCTTCGCGACCTCGCCCGAGCGATCGATGTCGTCGATCTTCATCTCGACGCCGGTCACGCTGTCGCCCTGCTCGTAGAAGGCCTGCGCCTCGTACAGGTCCGTGTAGACGAGCTTGGAATCGTACTGGTCGAAGCCAGCCTCGAAGATCGCGATGACGCGGAACTGCTTCGCGATCGGAGGACGCTGGCCGCCGCCGAACGAGATGCCGATCGTGGGCGACGTGATCTGGAGACAGTCGCCAAGGCCGACGTTGAGCTGCTTTCCGAGCGTGCGCCCGATCACCACGCCTGGAAGCGCAGCGACCAGCGCCGCGTCCTTGCAGGGATCGGGA
>JANXLV010000299.1 GCA_025355005.1 Myxococcales bacterium
CGCGCGTCGTCGCGAACGAGTCCACGGGTGGGGGCGAGCTCCGACAAAGTCGGATCGGCACGAACCAACCTCGCCAGCCGTCGCGCCCCCGATCGAGTCCACGGGTGCGAAACGACGCGCTGCGGCCACAGGCCGGACATGCGGGCGCTCACCGCCCAACGCGATTCACCGTTCACGGTCAACGCGGATCGAAGATCCGACGAATCATGAGGTTGTGACTGTTAGAGGCTCTTGGTGAGGACGGACAGCGCCTCGTCCACGGCGGTGAGGGCGGTGTCGAGCTCCGCCTTCTTGCACGTGAGTGGGGGGGCGATCATGGCGACGTTGAACTTGCCGAAGGTGAAGACACCTCGCGCTCGTAGCTCGGCGAAGAACGTCTTCATGACGCCGGGGCCGGGGCCGTGCCACGGGACCAGCGGCTCGCGTGAGGTGCGGTCCTTCACGAGCTCGATCGCGAAGAACGCGCCCACGCCGCGCACCTCTCCGATGAGCGGGTGCGCGGAGGCGAGCTTGCCGAGGCCTTCCTTGAGCCAGCCCTCGATCTCGCGGCCGCGCTCGAAGAGCCCCTCTTCCTGATACGCACGCACGGCGGCGAGGCCGCACGCGACGCTCATCGGGTGACCGGAGTACGTGTGCCCAGACGGCAGCGCGCGCTCGTCGTAGGTCTTCGCGAGCGACTCCTTGATCATGATTCCGCCGAGCGGCACGTACGCGGAGGTCACGCCCTTCGCGAACGTCATCATGTCCGGCGTGACGCCGAAGCGCTGCGCAGCAAACGCCGCGCCCGTGCGGCCGAAGCCGGTCATGACCTCGTCGAAGACCAAAAGAATGCCGTGCTCGTCGCAGATGGCGCGCAGGCCCTGCAGATAGCCGTCGGGATACGTGATGACGCCGTTGGAGCCGACGACCGGCTCGATCAGAAGCGCTGCGACGCGCTTCGGATCCTCGTGGAGGAGGACGCGCTTCAGGTGGTCGAGCGCGCGATCGCACTCCTCCTTCTCCGTCGTTGCGTAGAAGGGGCTGCGATACGTGTAGGGTGCAAAGAATCGCACGACGCCGTAGCCGCCGGGCTCGCCGCCCCAGCGACGGTCCTCGCCCGTGAGCGTGACTGAGGTGCCGGTGGAGCCGTGGAAGGAGCGGTACGCCGTGAGCACCTTCATGCGGCCGGTGAGGTTCCTGGCGAGACGCACGACGTCGTCGTTGGCCTCGGCGCCGGCGGTGGTGAAGAAGGTGCGGCAGCCCTCTTTCCACGGAGAGATCTTCGAGAGCTCCTCTGCGAGCTCTGCGCGCGCGCGGTTGAAGAGCCCCGGCGCGGAGTAGCCGATCTTGTCGGCCTGGGCCTTGATCGCGGCGACCACCTTCGGGTGCCCATGGCCAAGGTTCACGGCGATGAGGCCGCTCCCGAGATCGAAGTAGCGCTTGCCCTGCTCGTCGATGAGGAAGCTTCCCTCACCGCGATCGATCACCGGGGCGCGCAGTCCTCCTTGCGCGACCCAGGGAGTAAGGACGTACTTGGCGTGGGTCTCGGCGATGTCGGGGCTCTGTGACATGGCTCACGAGGCTAGCGATTTTTCGCGAGCCGCGCCATGCAACACCGCCCGCTCGAAGGATTCACTTCGTGGTCGGTGGCTTCGTGGGCGCGCACGTGGACACGCCTGCGCCGACGATGCGGAAGCCGCCGACGTCGTCCACGGAGACGGCGATCGACCCATCCGCAGAGGTCTTCTGCCGCGTGACCGTCGAGGGCGAGATGCCGTCGGACGTGTAGTACCAGAAGTCACCACCCCAGAAGGAGAAGGCCCACGCGAGCCCCGTATTCACGCCCTTCAGGCTGATCGGCGTCGGCGTTTGGCCGGTGCCCTTCGTGATCTCGGCCAGCGTGGCGGATGGGTTCGTGGTGAAGAAGCCAAAGAGCTTGCCGTCGCCGGTGCCGGTGAGCTCCGCGCCCTTGCCCTTGAGCGACCCGCTGAAGTCGCCGACGAGGTCGAGCGCCATGGTCGCGAGATCGATCTTCGCGAGCCCCTGCCCCGTGCCGAGTCCGTTGAGCCCGACGACGAAGAGCGACTCGTCGGTGCTGCCGGCGGAGTTCGAAGAGAACGCCATACCGAACTTCATGAAGCCATGTTGGTTCGGCTTGAACGCAGTGGACGTGCAGTGCGCGTCCGCGGTGGAGACCTTGAAGAGGTTGCCATCGTCGAAGTTGACCCACGCGGTGCCGGAACGATCGACGGCCATGCTGTTCGGTGATGCGCTGCCGGCGCTGCAGTCGAGCGTGCCGATCTTGGTGAACTTCGAGTCTGCGGGCGCGAAGCTGTAGAGATCGTTCTCCGCGCTCACGACGTAGACGAGCTTCGCCGCGTCCGAGCAGTCGGTGCTCGTCGCGCCGCCATCGCCTGCAGGACCGCCGCTGCCGCCGAGACCGCCGCCGTTTCCGTTGCCGCCCCCGCCCCCGCCCGTGCCGTTCGGGTTGTTGGGGTCGAAGCCGGAGCCGCTGGAAGAGCCCGAGCAGCCGAGAGAAGCGAGCAGGCCGGCGACGCACGAGAGAGCGCAGAAGCGAGCAACGTTCATCGACAGATTCTAGCATGAAAGGCATCCATGTTTTTATTGCATGGAAACAATCCAAACTATCGATTGGATTCATGGATGGTTCGGCCCCAGATCCATGGGCATGGGCTATGCGCCGCTTCTACTTCTCGGGTTGCGCGCTAGCTTCAACGAGGTTCGGCGCCGGCGACTGTCGCGCTCGCGGGTGCGTTGATCATCGGGGACGTGCCCTTGTAGCTGGCGTTCGTACCGATGAACGAGTGGTCGATGACGATCGCGCCGTTCGTTCCCTGCAGATCGATCGAGTTCGAGACGCCGGTGAGGTTCGAGTAGCTGATCGTGTTCGGTCCGCTGCCAGACCCGTAGAACATCGCGCCGTAGATGTCGTCGGAGGTCACGTGATCGATCTTGAACGAGTCCACCTTGTCGAAGTGGAAGCCGCAGTGCGCCCCCGTGATCTTCGTGTACGCGACGGACACCTTGCCGCCTGCCTCCGCCACGACGAAGTCGCCGCCGCCGCTGCCGGTGAGGAGCGAGTCCGAGATGTCGAGCGAGCCCGTGGGATCGCCCAGGATGATGCCTTCGTTGCCAGCCTTGTCGTAGGCCAGGTACGACGCGGTCAACGCGCCCTTGATCTGGCTCTGCCCCGTGGGCTTGGTCACCTTCGAATGAGAGACGGAGAGCTTGCTCGTCGTCCCCATGAGGAAGGGCGTCTGGCTGCCGTCGATGCTGCCGTTGTCGAAGTTGCCAGAGCTGTTCGGCTGCATCTCGAGGCCGTTCGACGCGTTCGAGATGTCCAGGCCATCGAGCTTGATCTTGCCGCCGTCCCCGACCGCGATGCCTTGCCATGCGTCGCACGAGATCGACGCGTGCGATGCAGACGACGCCGTGGTGAGGATGCCGAGCACGATGATGGTGCCGTCCTTCACGCACGAGATCTTCGCGCCGGGCGCGATGGTGACGGTGACGCCGGCCTCGATGGTGACGCTTGCTGGCAGCGTGGTCCCGTTGGCCCACGTGGAGTCCTTCGTGATGTCGCTCTCGACTCCGCCGCCTCCAGAGGAACCTCCGGGCCCCGTGGCCTTCGTGGAGCTGGAGCTACAAGACGCAAGCACGACCATGGCCGCGCCAAAGAAACCAATCCGTCGCATCATGGACTGCGAGGGTAGCAAGAAGTCCGCCACTGGCGGAATCGCCGCGCAGGGTCGCGATCACTGTGTAATGATGCGATTGTCACCGTGGCCGTCTTGCCTGCTGGTGGTTCGATCGCGATCCTGGGTCGATGTAGGATGGAGCCATGAAGCGCTTCCTGATGGCCCGTTCGTGGATCGCGCTCGCCACGCTTCTGTCCATACTCGCGACGACGCGGGTTGCGCGCGCGACGGATCCGGATCCGTGGTTCGGTCAGGACAAGGCGCTTCACTTCGGCGTGTCCGCCGCCATCGCGAGCGGCACCTACGCAGTGATGAGCACGCAGTGCAAGGCTCGCTATCCACCGCTGCTCATCGGCGGAGGCCTCGCGCTCGCGATCGGCGGCGCGAAGGAAGGACTCGATTCGATCGGCTTCGGCGATCCTTCGTGGAAGGACTTCACGTGGGACGTGATCGGAACCGTCGTGGGGCTCGGCATCGCGTGGGGGCTCGATCTCGCGATCAATGGCGTCGGCCCGCAGGCCCCGCTTTTCGCGACCCCGGCCCCTTGACTGTCCAATATAACGGAAGTACGTCTGTTGCCTCATCAAGGAGCGTTTCCCATGACGATTCAACTCGGCAGCATCGCACCGGACTTCGAGCAGGACTCCACCGACGGCAAGATCCGCTTCCACGAATGGGCCGGCAAGAGCTGGGTCGTCCTGTTCTCGCACCCGAAGGATTTCACGCCCGTGTGCACGACCGAGCTCGGCACCGTCGCGAAGCTGAAGGGCGAGTTCGACAAGCGCAACGTGAAGGCGATCGCGCTCAGCGTGGACGACGTCGAGAGCCACAAGAAGTGGACGGGCGACATCGAGGAGACGCAGAAGACAAAGCTGAACTATCCGATCCTCGGCGACGGCGATCGCAAGGTGTCGAACCTGTACGGCATGATTCACCCGCAGGCGAACGACACGCTGACGGTTCGCTCGGTCTTCATCATCGACCCGAACAAGAAGGTCCGCCTGACCCTGACCTACCCGGCGAGCACCGGCCGCAACTTCGACGAGATCCTTCGCGTGATCGACTCGCTCCAGCTGACCGACTCGCACTCCGTTGCGACGCCGGCGAACTGGAAGGACGGCGAGGACGTCATCATCGTCCCGTCGCTCCAGGATCCGGAGCTCTTGAAGACCAAGTTCCCGAAGGGCTTCACGGTCGTGAAGCCGTACCTCCGCGTCACGCCGCAGCCGAACAAGTGATCGACTGAGCCGCTCGCACATGCGCGGCGTTCGAGCTTGCTTCCTGTTCCTGCCTTGCGCGGTGCTTGCCACGGGCTGCACGGACATCACGACGGAGATCCGGTTGAAGGATCCGCGGGCGGTGAGCGTGCGCGTGCCGAGCAGGGATGGAACGGGGGAGATCGTGCTCCCATCGGGCGCGGAGCCATCGGAGGTTCCGCTGCCGAAGGGCGAGCCTCCGTACGAGCCGGGCGTGATGTTCGACGCGTCCGCCATCCGCCGACCGGGTGGTGGGGTCACGCTGCGCTGCGACGCGTGCGTCGGGACGCCCACGCTGGTGGCTCTTCCGGACAGCGGGCTCCTGTCGGAGACCGTCGCGTGGAGCACGCCGCTGCATCGCATCATCACCGTGCACGGCGACACCGCGACGATCGCGCGCGTCCGCTATCCGTACCTGGTGCCTTCGGGCAAGACCGCGTCGTCACACACGGCGTTCGTGGTGGACATCATCACGCCCACGGAGAACATCGTCTATGCGCGGCGCGGAGGCGGTGACACGCACGTGGGCGGCTACGTCGGAACGGCCATGGGCGTGGTCATTCTCGGCGCGGCGACGCTGCTCTTCTACGACGCAGCGCACACGAGCAACGCAGGAAATCCAGCGCTGGTATACGCGGGCGGCGGTCTCACGGCGCTCCTCGGCGCGGGCGTCGTGCTCGCCGGGCTCGGCGCGATCATGAAGCCTCCCGTCAGCGAGATGGCCTGGCCGCCGCCGCTGGAGAAGGTTAGCGGCGAGGAGAAGGGCGAGGAGAAGGGCGAAGAGAAGCCGGTTTCGCCTTGACGTGTGGGCGCAGGGATCCGAACCTGCCATCGATGAAAACGACTCGCGTTGCCGGGCTTCTCGTGGTCTCCCTCCTCGTGTCGGCCGTCGCCGCCTGCGGTGAGGACGCGCCGCCTCCGAAGGTTCCGGAGACCGTGGTCGACGCGGCCCCGCCGCCGCCGCCGCCGCCGCCCGTCGTCGAGGATGCATCACCCCCGCCGCCGCCGCCGAAGCCGTCCATGAAGGACATGCAGTCGTCGGCCATGCAGGCCGCGCTCGACGGCCTGAACTCGCACGACGCGAAGAAGTTCGCGAGCGTGTACGCCGACAACGCGATCATCAAGGTCGCTGGCGCGAACGAAGTGAATGGCAAGGACGCCATCCAGGCGAACATGCAGGAGTGGTTCGAGACCTTCACCAAGATCAAGCTCGGGTTCTCCCGCGTGTGGACGAACGGAAATGTCGTCGTCCTGGAGTGGGTGATCAACGGCACGCACAGCGGGCAGCTGTTTGGCGTGAAGGGCACGGAGCAGCCCATCGGCCACAACGGTCTGTCGATCGTGTGGTTCGACGACGACGGCAAGGTGAAGGAAGAGCACCGCTATGGTGAGCTCGGCGTCGTGATGACGCAGATCGGCGCCACGAAGGAGAAGCCGCGTCCGATCCCCACCGTCCCCGCGACCGCGGAGCTCACGGAGGGCACGGACGCCGACAACGCGAAGGTGCAAGGACCCGCGAAGGCCGCGCACGCCGCGCTGGTCTCGAACAAGCCGGAGGACTTCGGCGGGCTCGTCACGGACGACGTCGAGTACGACGGCATCCTCTCCATCAACACCGTGAAGGGCAAGAAGGACGCGGGCGGGCTCTTCACCACGCTGCGTACGGCGTTCCCGGACATGGCGTTCAAGGACGAGAAGGTGTGGGGCTTCGGTGACTACGCCATCGTCGAGTACACGATGACGGGTACGCAGAAGGGCAAGCTCGGCACATTCGCCGCGAGCAAGCGCCCGGTGAACGTGCACCTCGTCGACATCTACAAGATGAAGGACGGGAAGATCGCGCGCGGCTGGACCTACCAGAACTCGCTCGAGCTCATGAGCCAGATCAACGAGGTGAAGGTCCCGATGGTCACGCCGCCGAAGACGGGCGCAGCACCTGCACCTGCGAAGCCTGCGGCTCCGGCACCGAAGAAGTGATGGCCGCTGCGGCGGAGAGCAGGATCGCTCCCACGCCGTAGTACGCGTTCACCGACTCTGGAACCAGCGCGTACGAGAAGACGGGCCCTGCATTCGTGGGGCCCGTCGTGTTTCTCAGGCACAAGCGCCCTCGCCGGTCGCGCATGATGCACGAGACAGCAGCCGCAACCGCGGCGAGCCCGGTGGCGCGATACGGCTCCTCGGGCGTGAGCATGCCGAGCCGCGCGAAGCCGAGCATGCCGGCGCCCACGAGCGCGGTGCCGCTCGATTCGATGCGCGCGCGATCGTCCTTCATCACTGGCGACGGGAGGTCGCCTGCGGTGCGGAGCGGCGTGCGTGCAGCGCGCAGCATGTTGGGCCACGAGCCGTCGTTGCGCACACATGAAAGCAGCGCGGACGCGGCGGGCGCGAAGGCGCGCGTGAGGTCCGCACGCTCGGCGGGGTCTGGATCGAGCACCGCGCACATCTCGGCGCCGGCAGCGAGCATCCATCCGTTGCCACGCAACCAGAACGCGCGCTGCGTGGGGAAGGACAAGGATGCGAAGGGAATGTCCGCGTGGCGGAACAGTCCCACGCCCGGATCCTGGAGGTGCGTGACGAACGCGTTCACCTGACCCAGCGCACGGGAGCGCAGGCTCGCATCACCACGCACCACCGACGCACGCGCGAGCAGCACACCCACCATCATGAGTGAGTCGGCCCACACCGAGTCCGGAAGCGGGCGCGCCCAGAGCTCGTCGCCGAGATGAAACACGGCGCCGAGATACGACGACGGCGCGCGCACCAGATAACGGAGCGCGCGGTCGACATAGGTCAGCCCGACCCGCTCGCCGGTAGCCTCGTAGAGCGAGAGCGCGGGCAACGCGCACGCGGCAGCATCGGAGCGGTGGATCTGCACCTTCCTGTGGCGGGGGCTCTCGAAGAACCGGCGCACGGCCTCGAGGAGCTCGGCATCGCCAGTCGCCGCGCCAAGCGTGACCATGCCGTGAAGAAGAATGGCGGTGCGCCACGACCAGGGCAGTGTCTCGGGAGGGTGCAAAAGAAGCACATCCCGAGCAAGCGCCCGAGCACGAGAAGCAAGCTCGGAAGGAAGCATCGAACCACTCACCTCCAATTCGCGTGCCGGGGCGAAATACGGCGCAAATCACTCAAAACACGGCGTTGACGGCCGGCACCGTGAAGACCCAACCGTGCCCCCCATGCAACACCCCCGAAGGAGTTTCACGGCTCGGTTTTCCCTCCTGGATCTCCCTCGATCCCCTTATTTTTCCGCAAGAATCTTCCGTTCACGGGCGATTTCAGCCGCGCTGCTTGCACGTGGGCTTCTGTGGGCTAGACCAACGGTTCTTCACATGCGCGCGAAGGTTGCGCGCACACCACGAGGATCTGCCTGCCATGAAGCGTACTGCCGCCGTTCTCTCCTCCCTTCCGCTCCTCTTCTGGATCGCCCAGGGCTGCTCGAGCAGCGGGGACACCCCTGGCGGCGACACCCCCGGCGATGACGCGGGTGGCGGTGGCAACACCGATGACGCCGGCGGCGGCGGCACCGACAAGGACAGCGGCGGCGGTGGCACGAAGAAGGACTCCGGCGGCGGCGACGGAGGCGTGGTCATCCAGACCACCCCGGGCACCTCGCTCTTTTCGGGGATGGGCGTGACCATCTTCGGTGTGACCTCGGACGGGTATGTCCTGTTCGGGAAGGATCTCGGAAAGACGGACGACGCAGGTATTCCTCTCACGGACCTCGAGGTCGTCTCGTCTGCTGGTGGCACGCCCACGGTGCTCGCGGCCTCGTACGATCCGGGTGACTCCATGACAGCGGCGGTCGACGACGCGATCATCGTCGGGACGACCATCGGTCTGTTACAGAAGATCGACGCCACTGGCGTCGGCGCTCTCTCCGTGTGGAGCGTCGCCAACGGCGGCCTCAAGCCGGTCGCCGCCAAGGCCCTCGACGGCATCTACGATGCGGCTGTGGACGGCCTGCATGTGCTGTTCGCCCAGAACCTCAACGCGGCCAACGGGACCGCGGACTTCACGGTCTCGAAGCCAGACGGCACCGTGCCGACAACGCTCTATCCGGCCGTGCTGCTGAAGGCTGCTTGCCCCGTGGGCTTCGGCTTCGGCAAGGGGATCGCGTACGCCACGGGATGCACCGCCGCCGCGGTGACGGCGACCGTCGCGACGCTGGACACCGGCAACGGCACGCTCACCGCAAAGGCCGGCACCGTGGCGAAGCCGGGCTTCGCAGAGGTGGACGCGAACGGCACTCACCTCCTCTACATCAAGAGCGCCAACTTCGTCGGCACCACGGCCACGTTCGACGGCAAGGCCATCATCGCGCACGCACAAAACACGGCCTTCGCAACGCTCAACGACGACGCCTCCAAGGTCCTCTATCGCACGACGCTGGCCGACGGCGGCGCAGGTGAGCTCGCGATCTCCCCCGTGATCAGCAACACGCCCACGTCCCTCGTCCCGACCGCGTACAACGTTCTCGGTGTGGCCAAGGACTTCTCCAACGGCGTCGTGAACCTCAAGGCACGCGACGTCACCACGAACGCGAAGATCCCGCGCTATGACCTCAACTTCGTGTCGCTCACCGCGGCGGGTGCACCGAAGCTCCTCACCGCGGCGGGCTCGGCCGTCGGGTTCAACACCACGGCCACGCACTTCTTCTTCCTGAGCGACCTGCCGACCACCGGCGGGCTGCCCATCGGCACGCTGAACGCGCACGCCGCCGCGGGTGGTACCGACAAGGTCGTGTCGAAGAACGTGATCGAGCCGCAGATCATCGACGCAACGACCAAGGCCGTCTGGATGGAAAACGTCCAGCAAGACTCCAATGGCGGCGTCTACGTCGACCTCACCACCGCTGACGCCGCAGGCGCAGGCGCTCCGGCCGTCGTCGTTCAAGGCGCGGACCCCGGCTACTACCTGTTCGGCGCGAAGATGATCTACACGAACTACACGAAGGGTCTCTACGTCGTCCCGGTGCCCTGAACCGTCGGAGTAGCTGTATAGTGTGCTCGCGATGAGCGAGCACGACAGCGCGAACGAGAAGAAGACAGAAGAGGACGGGCCGGGGAACTTTGTCCTCGACCTCGTGGAGGCCGACGCGGCCGCGGGCAAGAACGGCGGTCGCGTGATGACGCGCTTTCCGCCCGAGCCGAACGGCTACCTCCACATGGGGCACGCCAAGGCCATCTGCCTGAACTTCGGCCTGGCGCAGAAGATCCCTGGCGGGAAGTGCAACCTCCGCTTCGACGACACGAACCCCGAGACGGAGGACGTGGAGTACGTCGAGTCAATCAAGGCGGACGTTCGCTGGCTCGGCTTCGACTGGGAAGATCGCCTCTATTTCGCGTCCGACTACTTCGACAAGCTGTTCGACCTCGCCGTCTCGATGATCAAGGCGGGCACCGCCTACGTGGACAGCCGCACCGAGGCCGAGATCCGCGACACCCGCGGCGACTTCTACAAGGCAGGCGTCGAGAGCCCACATCGCGCGCGCACACCCGACGAGAACCTCGCGCTCTTCCAGCGCATGAGGGCCGGCGAATTCAAGGATGGCGAGCACGTGCTCCGCGGCAAGGGCGACATGGCCGGCACGGACGTGAAGATGCGCGATCCGCTCATGTACCGGATCCGCCACGCGAAGCACCACCGCACCGGCGACAAATGGTGCATCTACCCGATGTACGACTGGGCGCACGGACAGAGCGATTTCATCGAGGGAATCACGCACTCGATCTGCACGCTGGAGTTCGTGAACCACCGCGGTCTCTACAACTTCTTCCTGGATCAGATCGGCGCGAAGGACGGCGCTCCAGGTGGCCGCCCGCAGCAGTTCGAGTTCGCGAAGTTGAACCTCACGTACACGATGTTCTCCAAGCGACGCCTGCGCGATCTGGTCTTCGGCAAGCACGTGAACGGCTGGGACGACCCGCGCATGCCCACCCTTGCCGGCCTTCGCCGCCGTGGCGTCACGCCGGAGGCGCTTCGTGCGTTCTGCGATCGCGTGGGCGTGTCCACGAAGGACAGCATCGTCGACATCTCGCTCTTCGAGCACACCCTGCGCGAGGATCTCAACTCGCGCTGCCCGCGCGTGATGGGCGTGATCCGTCCGCTGAAGGTGACGATCGAGAACTTGCCCGAGGGCGAGCTTCACGAGTTCGACGCACCCTACGATCCGGAGAAGCCCGAAGGCCCGTCACGCAAGATCGCGCTCTCCCGTGTCGTGTACGTGGAGCAGGAAGACTTCCAGGAGGTACCAAGCAAGAAATGGTTCCGCCTGGCGCCTGGCCAGGAGGTGCGCCTGCGCTACGCCTGCCTCATCAAGTGCGACCGCTTCGTCAAGAACGACAAGGGGGAGGTGACGGAGCTCTTCTGCACCTGGGATCCGGAATCGCGCGGCGGCATGCCCAAGGACGGCCGCAAGGTGAAGGGCACACTGCACTGGGTGTCTGCCGCGCAAGGCATCCCCGTGGAGACGCGCCTCTACGATCGACTGTTTTCGATCGAGAACCCGATGACCGAGAAGGACGACTTCACCAAGCACCTGAACCCGAAGTCGCTCGAGGTGATAACGAGCTCCGTCGTGGAGCCGAGCCTGGCAAACGCGAAGCCCGGAGAGCGCTTCCAGTTCGAGCGACTCGGCTACTTCGCAGTCGACCCGGACAGCAGCGGCCCTGCAGCGAACGGTAAGCTGGTCTTCAACCGCACCGTCACGCTGAAGGACACGTGGGCAAACATCGCGAAAAAAGACGGCTGAACAGGCTCAACATCAGCCTTTTGGTCAACGGGCTCACGGCAGCTTCTGCGCGAGCGCGAGCGCGTCGGGGGCTCCCCAGCCCGTCGCGATGTCCCAGCCCTGCGCGCTGACGTAGGTGCCGGATGCGCCCTCGGTGATGTCGCGGAAGACGCCGCCGCTCTGGTTCTGATCGTAGATCGCCGGATTCAGGTAGCCGAGGTTTCCCTTGCCGTGCGCAGAGCGATAGCTGACCGCATCCGCGACCATCGCAGCGAAGATCGGCGACGCGAACGACGTGCCGCCGTGCTGCTCCCACTTGCTCAGGATCTTCGTCTGGTAATACGCCTGCCCGTTGAGCGAGAGGTCCGCTGTGTAGCGGAAGTTCGTCGTGGCTGCGGACACGCTCTTTTGATAGCTGGGCTTCGAGAAGTACTTGGACGGGCCTGCGCCGCCAGAGAACCACGCCGTCTCGCTGGCGACCTTGTTGTCCGCTGTCATGGAGAGGTTGGTGCCGCCCACCGCAGTGACGTGCGGGCACGAGGCAGGCGCGTCCACGCCGCCCGTGTCTCCCGTGGCCGCGAGGACCGTCATGCCGATGGTGGCGGCCATGCGCCCCGCGTCGTTGTACGCCTGCGCGACCGGCTTGGAGATGGACGACTCGCGGTGACCGAACGAGTCCGTGATGACCGTGGCCTCCGAGAGTCCAACGGCCTCGTTGAAGGCGAAGAGGATCGAAGTGTCGCGGATGTCCGGCGCCTCGTACACGATGAGGTCTGCGTTGGGCGCGAGCATGCCGGCCCACTGCACGTCGAGCGCGGTCTCCGTGACGCGTGTGGTCGTGGGATCACCGACGATCTTGCGGACCGGCGACTTGCGTTTCAAGCCGAACACCTGCCAGAAGGACTGTGCGTCGCCTTCCTTGTAGTCGTACGCGACCACGATGCCGATGGTCTGGCCATCACCCTTGCCGCCAGCGCTGAAGAGCGCGTCGAAGCCGTACGCGGCGGACACCTGCGAGGGCACGAGGCCGTTCGAGAGATCCGCGGCAGTCGGCGGGGTGAGATCCACCTTCGTGGAGTCGGGGCTCTCTGGCGTGTTGTCCGTGGCGATGTCCGCGGTGAGCACCGTTGCGTTTGCATTCGAGAGCTCGGAGGGAAGGAGCAGTCCGCTGGGCGCGCCGTACACGAGCTGCAAGGACGATGTGCGCGAGTCGCCCGTGTGCTGGAACGTGTGCAGGTTCGTGGAGAACGCCTTGTTGAACGCGTCCACGCTGCCGGAGAACCCGACGAGCATCTTGTTCGTGGCGGTGCGGTCCACCTTGAACCCGTGCGCGGTGAGGTAGCCCTGTACTGCGGAGACATCCGCGTCCGACGGTCCGAACTGCCCCACGAAGTCACCGGCGCTGAGGTAGCGGCGGAACTGCGAAGAGCCCGGATCGTACTGATCGCGGATGAGCGAATCGAGCTGGCTCGTGTTGTGTAGGCTGAGCCCCACGAGGCCGCGCACCGCCTCGGTCGGCGCAGTCGCGCCCTGATCGTTGTAGAGGCTGGTCGCCGGTATGGCGATCTGGATGCGCGTCCCGTCGTTCGAGCTGCAGCCCGGGGCGCAACCGAAGACGACGATGGCGGTCAGCGAGAGGAGCGCGAGCCCGCGCAGGTCAGTCCGAGAACGCATCGCCGAAATCATCGGTGTTGACGTCTCCCTCTCCACCGGAGCCGTCGTCACCGACATCGCCGGTCTCGAAGCTGCCACTGTCGTTCGAGTTTTGGTCGGGGTCAGAGGCGCACGTGTCGTCGCCCTCGGTGCAGGCGTCGCCGTCCGGCGCTGCCGCGCAATCCGAGCCGTCGTCCGAGCAATCGTCCGACATGTCGTCCGCGGGGGAGTTCTTGTTCGAGTTCGTGGACGAGCCACCCTTCTTGCTTCCGAACACGCCGTTGGTCAGCTTGCCGATCGCGCACGTGGCGGCCTTGGTGACGCCCGTGCTGCCCAAGAATTTCTGGCAGGCGCTGCAGGAGCTGGACGAGGCGGCGGTCTTCTTGGGCTTCTTGGCCGCCTTCGCCGCGGCAACGACCTGCGTCTTGGTGGCGCTCTTCTTCTTCTTCGTGGGCCGCGCGACGCCGCCATCGCTCTTGCCGGAGTCGGCGCTTGCGCTGCCGCCCGAGTCCGCGCTGCCTGCGCCCGCGTCCTTGCCCGTGGTGGTGCCGCCGCTCGTGGTGGTGCCGCCGCCGGTGAGGCCGCTCACGCAGTCCTTGCAGGCCTTCGCGCCCGCGAGGCTGCCGGATGGGTTCTTCGCGACGTTGCCTAGGATGCCCCCGAGCACACCACCGAGGCCGCCCTTGTCGCAGCCGCTGGTCTGTCCAGCCTTCGGGGGCTTCGTTCCTGCGCCCTTGCCTGCGCCAGAGCCTGCGCCAGGTTTGCCTGTGCCCTTGCCGCCGCTACCGCTACCGCTTCCGCTACCGCTACCGCTACCGGTGCCGGTGCCGCTTCCCGTGTTGTCGAGGTGGAGGCCTCCAACGCTTCCGGTGGTGAGGTTGCTCGAGTCGATGATGGTGGGATCCAGCGCGGTGAAAACCGCGGCAAGCCACGTGGGGTCGCGCATGGTGAAGTAGACGTTGTCTAGCTCCTCGCTCTCCCACACGGCGGAGGTGCCCGTCGCGTCGATCCATCCGTCGACGTAGTCCTCGATGCTCGCGTAGCTGGCCGGGAGGTCGAACGGCGTGGCGGAGTGCAGCTTCCCCGCGAGAAACTTTCCAAGCCGCGGCTGGCCCGGCGCGCCCGCCATCTTGTACGCGAACAACGAGACGCGCGTGAGCGTGTCGTCTGCGTCGTAGGCGGAGCGAATGATCACGTTCTGGTCACCCACGCCAAAGAGCTCGAACTCCGTGCGAGAGAGATCCGCACGATCGGGGTAGAAGCTCACGGCTTCTGCGTGAATGCTCCCGCCGCTCGCGCCCGTCTCCTCGATCACGATGGCGGGCATCACGCCGCCCCAGTAGTTCATCACCGGGGCCTTGGTGACCTTGAAGGTTGCGATCTCCTTCGAGGTCGCGTCCTTCGCGCTGATGCTGATCCCGCCAGCCTGCGTCTGCGCCGAGAAGGACCGGATGTTCGTCACGTCGGCGGTGACCGAGCTCGAGTCGGCAGCGACGTTGAGGGGCGTCGTCACACCCGTTGGACCAGAGGGGGATGAGGACGACGAACAGCCCATCGTGGGCGCGGCGCCAGCACCATAAAGACCCAGAGCAAGAACAGGTATGGTGAAGAGCTTGGCCGAACGAAGAGTTAACATCTTGCTCCTAGCATCGCATACGCTCGAATCTCGGACAATATCCCCTCCCGGATGCGTGGGGTTTGGCCTGGCGTTATCTGACAGTAGGAGAGTGTGGTGAAGAAGCTACTCGTCACGATTTCTTCGTACACCTATCTGCAGCCGTCTTTCATGACGAGCGGCTACTTCGAGGCGGCGCTCGTCGCGCGGAAGAACTTCCCGGACGGGGAGCGCTACTTGCGGATCGAGTCGGACGTCTACGCACGGGACGTGGTGCTCCTCGGCGGCACGCCCACGGACCCGGACTGGCTCGAGCTGTACGACCTCGGCTGCGCGATCTCCCGCGCGGGCGCCCGCTCGCTTGCGATCGTGATGCCGTACTTCGGCTACGCGACCATGGAGCGCGCGGTTCTCCCGGGTGAGGTGGTGACGGCCAAGACACGAGCGCGCCTCATCTCGGCCATCCCCACGTGCGAAGCTGGCACGCGCATCTTTCTATTCGACCTCCACACCGACGGCATCGAGTTCTACTTCTCCGACGCGCACGTCACACATCACTTGTATGGTGCACCCATCATCACGCAGGCGATCAAGGAGCGGATGAAGGGTGCCCGGTTCGTCCTGGGCGCCACGGACGCCGGCCGCGCGAAGTGGGTGCAGAGCCTGGCCAGCCAGCTCGGCGTGGAGCCCGCGTTCGTCTACAAGAAGCGTCACGCCGACGACGGCGCGATGAGCGTCACAGGCATCAACGCAGACGTCGCCGGCCGCGAGGTCGTCATCTACGACGACATGATCCGCACGGGCTCATCCCTGGTGCAGGCGGCGAGCGCATACCGGATGGCGGGTGCAACGAAGGTGCATGCGATCGCCAGCCACCTGGTGCTGCCGGGCGAGTCGATCAAGAAGCTCAAGTCGAGCGGCGTGCTCGAGAACATCTGGGGCACCGACTCGCATCCCGGCTGCAGTGCTCTGCCGGAAGAGGATCGGATCTCGGTCGCGCCGCTCTTCGCGAAGGCGCTCGCGCGATAGTCATGAGGAGAGTGGTCGCGGTCTCCGCCATGGCCTTCATGGTCGGGTGCACGCGCAGCTGCGACTCGCCGCCCGCGCCGAGCACCGTGAGTGACCGCGGCGGCCCCGAGACGCCCGCGCTGCCGGCGGCGATTGGTGCGGCGAAGGTGGAGGTGCGCTGCCCGAGGGCGGACGCGCGTGCCCTGACGGTGGGCCCGCATCTCTTCGGTGTGGCGTTCGCGGACGAGCCCGAGACGCTCTATGCGCAAGGGCACCGCTGGGGCGGCAACACGACCAGCCGTTACAACTTCATGCTGGGCAACGCGTGGAACACGGGCGCGGACTGGTTCTATCGCAACGTGGAGATCGACTCGGTCTCCACGTTCGTGAAAAAGGCGAAGGTACGCGAGCCCGCCGGCACCTTCGTCGCGATCACCGTGCCCATGCTGGGTTGGGTCGCCAAGGACGTGACCAGCGGCTCGTTCCCCGTGCCCTTGGCGGGAGCGCAGGACAAGGTGGCGCCGGAGCGGCCGGACCTGGGCAACGGGCTCGCGCCGAACAAGAAGAAGCTGACGCCGCTGGATCCCACGACGGCGAACGTGAGAGTGGCGCCAGCCGATGTGGGCGCGTGGGTCGCGAAGCTGGAGCGCGAGGAGCCAGGGGTCACGCACCAGTACATCCTGGACAATGAGCCTTCGCTCTGGAGCTCCACCCATCGCGACGTCCACCCCGAACCGGAGACGTACGACGAGCTCATCGAGAAGACGCTCGCCTACGCGCGCGCGATCAGGGCCGCCGCGCCCAAGGCGGAGATCGCCGGTCCCGCGGAGTGGGGTTGGCCCGGCTACTTCTATTCCGCGAAGGATGCGGCCGCGGGGTTCCGTCTGCGTCCCGATCGCCGCTCCCACGGCGACATCCCGAAGCTTGCATACTACATCCAAAAACTGAAGGCCGAGGAAGACCGGACCAAGGAGCGGCTCGTAGACGTCATCGACCTGCACTTCTACCCGCAGGCCGAGGGTGTGCAGGGCCCCGATGGCGAAGGCGGCGATGGCGGCGGCGACGTCGATCCGAAGACCAACGCGCTGCGCCTTCGCGCGACGCGCGCGCTGTGGGACCCGTCGTACAAGGACGAGTCGTACATCGACGAGCCGATCTACCTGCTGCCGCGCGTCACGGCGATGATCGTTGCCGAGAACCCGATGCTCCACCTCCAGATCGGCGAGATGAACTTCGGCGGAGAGCGGCACATCTCCGGCGGGCTCGCGCTCGCAGAGGCGCTGGGGCGCATCGCGGAAGCGGGCGTGCTGCACGCGTTCTACTGGAAGGCTCCGAAGGCGGACAGCCCAGCGTGGTTCGCGATGCGCGCCTACACGAACTACGACGGCAGAGGCGGCGCCTTCGAGGGCGAGCTCGCGACGACGAAAGCCCCGGTGGGAGTCTCCGCCTACGCAGTCCTGCGCGACCACGTGCTGGTGATGGTTCTTCTCAACTTCGACGACACGCAGCCGAAGGAAGTGAACCTCACCCTCACGGACTGCGCCGCAAACAAAGGCGGCCGAGTCTTCACGTACGACGGCAAGGCCCCCGCCTTCACACAAAGCGTGGCCGCAGAGCCAGTGGCGGCAAACTGGAAGACGGAGCTCCCGCCAAGCTCGATCACCGTCGTGGAGCTCGTGGAGTAACAACGACCTCGACCTGGACCTCGACCTGGACCTGGACCTTCCCCTCCCCCCTCCCTTCCGTGCGATACTCGCACGCGTGAGGACTCGGCTCGCATTCCTTGTCGTCGTTGCGCTCGCCCTCGCAGCTTCCACCTCGGGCTGCGCGTGCGTGAACAACGCCGTGAACTCGAGCGACTCCACGCGGTGGTGGCTCTTCTCGCACTTCGGCGCGCAGAAGATCTGCCCCGAGATGAAGAAGCGCGGCGTCCCGCTCAAGATGAGCGCGCTCGGCCCTCAGACCGTGGGACGCTTCTTCCCGCAGGACTGTCAGGTGAGCGTGGACGAGGCGCACCACACCATCGCAGTGCAGGCGTCGGGCACCGGCTACGTGATGCTCCCGCTCGTGCGTCGCGTCGGCTTTTTCTGCGGCATCGCCGTGGAGTATCGCCCCGACTTTCACGTCACCGACGAGAGCCTCTACGTCTGGGGTCAGTTCAATCGCGTCCTCGCGCCGCCGGATCTCAGGATCCTCGGCGTGGAGAACTCGCTGGTCAGCCTCGCGACGCGAACACCCGTCGGCGACGTCGCCACGCTCCTCGGACAGGGCGTGGTCGAGAGCGAGATCGGCCGCGGCTTCACCGTCGTTCGCAAGGATGACGGCGACGACTTCACGCTCGGCCACCTGGATCCGCCTGCGATGCCGCCGCGCGCGTTCAAAACGGGAAAGGGTCGCACCATGCTCGCGACCGACAACGTGAGCCTCCCACCAGCGTCGCGCGAATACCTGGGGCCGCTCGACGTGAACGAGAACAGCTCCGCGCTCTACCTCCACTCGCGTCTGTCCGGTCAGAATCTGGTGTTCGCGGTCGTCGAACGCGGCATCGCCGACAACTGGCGCGGCTCGTATCAGGCGGGGCAGCCGCTTGGCCCGCCGCCGGGACCAACCGTGTTCTTCGGCAACCTGATGGGCGGCGAGTCCGAGCAGAAGATCGCCGTGCCCAAGGGCCAGTACTTCGTGGTCATCGACAACCAGGCCGCTCCGCCCTCGGCGTTGGGCTTGCCCCTGCCGCTGCCCAGTGCGAACACGGAGCTGTCTTACTCGATCGAGGAGGGAGATCGCTGATGCAACAACGACCCAAAGATGCGCCGCCGCTCGTCGAAGGAGACGCGGTCCAGATCCTCGACGCGATCGTGCGCCTCGCGCTGCGTGAGCGCGCCAGCGACATCCACCTGGAGCCGAAGGTCGATCAGCTGAAGGTCCGCATGCGCATCGACGGCGCCATGGTGGACGTGCAGGGCATCTCCAACGCGGTCGCGCCGCAGATCATCTCGCGCGTGAAGGTGCTCGCGCGCATGGACATCTCGGAGCGGCGCATGCCGCAGGACGGGCAGATCGCGCTCGACATGGACGGCAAGACCGTCAGCATGCGCGCGTCCACGTTTCCGTCGCAGCAGGGTGAGAAGGCGGTGCTCCGGCTCCTCACCGGCAACACCTACGTGCTCCCGTTTGCCAAGCTGGGCCTGGATCCCGACGCGCAACGAACTCTGCGAGACGCGATCTCACGTCCGCAGGGCTTCGTCGTTACGTGTGGTCCCACGGGCGCCGGCAAGACTTCGACGCTCTACGCCCTCCTCGAGCTCGTGCACACCAACGACGTCAACGTCGTCACCCTCGAAGACCCGGTCGAGGTCGAGCTCTATGGCATCACGCAGGGACAGGTGCACAACCGCGCTGGGTTCACGTTCGCCACCGGTCTCCGCGCGATCCTCCGGCAGGATCCCGACGTGATCCTGGTGGGTGAGATGCGCGACTCCGAGACGGCAGGCATCGCGATGCAAGCCGCGCTGACAGGCCACCTCGTGCTGTCGACGCTCCACACGTCGGATACGGTGGAGACCATTGTGCGCCTCATCGATCTCGGCGTGGAGCCGTGGATCGTCGCGAACGCGCTCTCGGCAGTCCTGTCGCAGCGCCTCGTTCGCGTGGTGTGCCCGCATTGCAAGGACACCGTGAAGCTCGAGACCGACTTCTGGGACGGCGATGAGCTCCTGCTCGCCGCAGGCAGCCCGATCGTGAAGCCGCGCGGCTGCAACCGCTGCATGCAGAGCGGCTACCGCGGCCGCACCGGCATCTTCGAGGTGCTCCAGCTCGACGACGAGCTCCGCGAGCTCGTGAAGGGCAAGGCGTCCTCACGCGCCTATCGCGACATCTTTGCGCGACGCAAGATCAAGTCACTGCGTCGCATGGGCTTCGAGCGCATCCAGGCAGGCATCACGACCGTCGAAGAAGTAAGCCGCGTGACCTAGCGCGCGAAGACTCCGAGGCCGCACGTCTCGCGTGACGTGAACACGACGTTCACCTTCGGCGGTATGTCTGCGTCGAGCACCAGCGCAAACGCAACGGACAGCTGTCCGCCGCCGCCCAGCGTGCCGGAGAACTTCACCAGGTCCGCGAGCGCGACGCCAGCAACACCTGCCTGCTTCATGGCCTTGCCGCGAGCGAGATCTCCGCAGCTGACATTC
>JANXLV010000341.1 GCA_025355005.1 Myxococcales bacterium
GACGCGCACGACTTCGTGGCCGTCTGCGGCGATCTTGAAATTTCGGGCTCCGCGCCGACGACATGGGCTTCACGAGCTGCGCAACCCCGCGCGGCTCGCACTTCCGAAGGGATCCCATCATGTCGCCCATCGCACTGTCACAACGACAACGACGACGACCCTCGACCTCGGAAGCAACAACGTCATCACAAGAGAGCGACCGCAGCGGGCGCGATCCAGCCAACCAGTAAACCACCCCTTCGCGAAGCGAAGGTTGGCGCTAGCCACGCGGGGGAGGCTCGCGAGCGGAGCTCGTGAGGGGGACGTAGTCCCCACCAGGGTTGGCAGCTGATAGCCACGACCTCATGCGGAGGTCATCGCGCACCCGCTACGCGAGCTCGGCTTCCTTTTGATAAACAATCAGCGGTGCCTCACCTTTGGTGATGACCTCTTCGTTGATCACGACTTCCTTGATGCCGCCGCGTGACGGGATGTCGTACATGATGTCGAGCATCGCGCCTTCCAGGATGGCGCGCAGGCCGCGGGCTCCAGAGTTGCGCTTGAGCGCCTCCTTGGCGACCGCCGTCAGCGCGGTCTTCGCGAACTTGAGCTTCACGCCGTCCATCTCGAACAGGCGCTGGAACTGCTTCACGAGCGCGTTCTTGGGCTTCGTGAGGATGTCGACCAGCGCGTCCTCGTTCAGCTCGTGGAGCGTGGCGATGACAGGCAGACGACCGATGAACTCCGGGATGAGCCCGAACTTCAAGAGGTCCTCGGGCTGCACCTGCGCGAAGAGCTCGCCCAGCTTGAAGTCCTTCTTGCTCTTGATGTCCGCGCCGAAGCCGAGCGTCTGCTGACCGATGCGGCGCTGGACGATCTGATCGAGACCGACGAACGCGCCACCGCAGATGAAGAGAATGTTCTGCGTGTCGACCTGCAGGAAATCCTGCTGCGGGTGCTTGCGTCCACCCTTGGGCGGAACGTTCGCGATGGTGCCTTCGATGATCTTGAGGAGCGCCTGCTGCACGCCTTCACCGGACACGTCGCGGGTGATGCTGGGGTTGTCGCTCTTGCGGCTGATCTTGTCGATCTCGTCGATGTAGACGATGCCGCGCTGTGCGCGCTCCACGTCGTGGTCGGCGTTCTGCAGGAGCTGGACGATGATGTTCTCGACGTCCTCGCCGACGTAGCCGGCCTCCGTGAGCGTGGTGGCGTCCGCGATCGCGAACGGCACGCTCAGGATCTTCGCGAGCGTCTGTGCAAGGAGCGTCTTGCCGGAGCCCGTGGGCCCGAGGAGCAGGATATTCGACTTCGCGAGCTCGACTTCGTCCGCGTTCACGCGGGAGTCGATGCGCTTGTAGTGATTGTGAACGGCGACCGCGAGGATCTTCTTCGCGCGGTCCTGGCCGATCACGTAGTCATCGAGGATGCCCTTGATCTCGGCAGGCTTCGGGATCGGCGTGGCGCCGGCGTACGGCTCGTCCTTCTCGACCTCTTCGGCGATGATGTCGTTGCAGAGGCCAATGCACTCATCGCAGATGTAGACCGTGGGTCCAGCGATGAGCTTCTTGACCTCTTTCTGCGACTTCCCGCAAAAAGAGCAGTTCAGGTTTCCGTTTTGGTGGTCGTCCCGCCTGCGCTCCACGTCCGCCTCTTTCGGTCTATACGGCCCGTTCGACCGTTGAGTTCACACGCGATTCGATCCCGCCGACACACAAACTCTAGACTTCGTGGCCAGTTCTCGCAAGCTTGTGGCGTTTTTCCCACGCGCCCGCCGCCTTGCCTCGCCGGACTACTTGTCCTTGCTGTCCTTGCCGTCCTTGCCCTCGCCGCCCTTCTTGGGGGGCGTCATCACCTGATCGATCAGACCGTATTCCTTCGCCGCGGCAGCGCCGAGGTAGAAGTCACGATCCATGTCCTTCTCGATGTCCGCGCGCGGCTTGCCCGTCGCGTTGATCAGGATCTCTGCGAGCACCGACTTGAGGTGCTTGATCTCGCGCGCCTGGATCTCGATGTCGGAGGCCTGACCGCGTGCGCCGCCGTGCGGCTGGTGAATCATGATGCGCGCGTTCGGGAGCGCGTAGCGCTTGCCCTTCTGGCCAGCCGCAAGGAGCACGGAGCCCATGCTCGCCGCCATACCGAGGCACGTCGTCGAAACCGAACAACGCACATGCTGCATGGTGTCGAAGATCGCGAGACCGCTATAGACCACGCCGCCCGGAGAGTTGATGTAGAGCATCACCTCCTTGTCCGGATCCTCGCTCTCGAGGAACAGGAACTGAGCGATGATGATGTTGGCGACGTCGTCGTTGATCTCGGTGCCGAGGAAGACGATCCGGTCCTTGAGGAGCCGGCTGAAGATGTCCCAGTTGCGCTCGCCGCGGTGCGTGGTCTCCACGACGGTGGGGTACGGGATGAACGACCGGGTCGACTCCCTCTCGAGGATGTCCAGTGCCTGCGCGCGCGTTTCGGGACGTTTCATTGATTGTTCCTTGGTCTTCGCTGGCGGCACCCCGCGACGACCTCGCTCTGAGGGTACGTCGCAGTGCCGCGTGGGATTTACTTCTTCTCGGCTTTTGTGGCCTTCTCTTTGGCGGGCTTGTCGGAAGCCTTTTCCTCTGAAGCCTTCTCGGGAGCCTTCTCTTCCGAAGCCTTGGGAGCCGGGGGGTCGCCGTCAAGGATCTTGGACTTCGATTCCACGAAATCCAGGATCTTGTCCTCGAGGATCATGCCGATGAGGATGTCGCGCTTGTCCTTGGCCCTGTACTCAGCCCGCAGCTTGGCGACGTTCTTCCCCGTCTCCTCAGCAAGCTCTGCCAGACCCTTCTCGATGTCCTCGTCGTTGACCTTGAACTCGTGCTTCCTGGCGATGGCCGCCATGAGGAGGCCCGCGCGCACCTTGCGCTCTGCGTCCGCGAGGATGCTCGCGTGCAGCGCCTGGCCCTGCTCCTGCGTGATGCGCTGACCGGCGCGCCGCGCCTGCATCACGATCTCCTGCTCCATGATCTGGCACTGCTGCTGGACCAGGCTCGGAGGAACGTCGCACGAGTTGTTCTCGTTGAGCTTCGTGACGATCTGCTCGGCGAGCGCCGTCTCCGCGCGATCCTTCGCGGCCTTCTCGAGCTTCGTGTGGATGTCAGCGCGCAGCTCGATCAACGTGGTGAACGAGCCAACATCCTTCGCGAACTCGTCGTCGAGCGCGGGGAGAACCTTCTCCTTCAGATCCGTGATGCTCGTGTGGAACGTGCCCGTCTTGCCGCGGAAGTCGGCGCGCGGGTGGTTGTCCGCGAACTTCGCCTCGGCCGTGACCTTGTCGCCGGCCTTCTTGCCGCTGAGCGCAACGTCGAGCTCGGGAAGGGCCTGACCTGCGCCGAGCTCGAGCTGAATGCCCTGCCCGCCGCCGTCCTTGATCTCCTTGCCGTCCACCGAGAGCGTGAAGTCGATGGTGACCACGTCACCAGCCTTCGCGTCGCGCGCCGGCTCGGGTGCCTTCAGCTGCGCGTGCCGCTGACGCAAGCCCTCGAGCTGCTCCTCGACCTGCTTCTCGTCGACCTGGACCTTAGGGCGGTAGAGCTCGAAGCCCTCGAACTTGACGCTCTCGATCTCCGGCTGGACCTCGAAGCGCGCCTTGTACGCGAACACGGCGCCCACACCGACCGCGCCGGCTTCCACGGCAGGCTGCGAGATGGGCGTGACGTTGTTCTCCGAGAGCGCCTTCGGCAACGTGCTCTGCACGATGCTCTGCGCGACGTCGTTCGAGACCTGCGACCCGAACAGCCGCTTCAGCACGTCGCGCGGAGCCTTCCCGGGGCGGAACCCCTTGATGTGGGCGCGCTTGCCAAGCGTGACGTACGCCTTTTCGACTTCTTGTTTGACGGTCTCGACCGGGACTTCCACGGCGAGCTCCATCACGACCGGTGAGATGCGTGAGACTGTGACTTGCATGACGGACCGCAAGCTATAAACGGACTGCCCCACGAATCCAAGGCTGCTCGTGGGTCAAGTAGCGAAAAAAATTACGACGGCTCAGCGGAACCGGACCCTGCGAAGCTCCTCGGTCGGGACGTCGGAGAGGTCGGCGTTGAGGCGACCAATTGTATAGTACACGTAATCACCGAGCACGGCGGCGGACGTGAGCGACGAGATCGCCGTGGCGAGCAGCTGCGGATTCGAGCCGTCGATCGGGTACAGCACGAGCTTCGAGCCGAGCGAGCCAGGGATGTCACAGCCCTCGATGGCAACGACCGCGTTCGGCGCGCGATAGATGCTCTTGTAGACGGCGGAGCTGCCCTGATCGCACGTGACGACGTTCGCGGCGGGGAGCGCGGTGCCGAGCCCGTTCGCCGTGTAGCGCGCGACTCGGATCTCGAACATGGTCGCCCACACCAGGTTGTCGTCCACGGCGGTGAGACCGATGACCTCGTTCTGGGGCATGAAGTTGAATGCGGTGTTGTCCGCCACGTTGCGCGCGCCGATGTGGTCGGTCGCGGTGCCGGCGAACGAGTCCACCCAACCAAACCACATGGAGGCGGGGTTGTCGTTTGCGGTCACGTAGTCGACGCTGCCGGTGAGCCCGCTGTTCGCGGTGTACGCGGGCTTGGCGGTCGTGGGCTCGATGACGCGAACCGCGCGCGTGCTGGACGTCACGGGGGCGCCGTAGAGCAGCGTGTCCGTCTCGACGAACTCCGCCTGGTAGAACCAGGTCTCGTTCGCGACCGTGCGCTCGAAGGTGAAGCTCGCGTCGTTCTTCAGGCACGTGACGTACTCGCTCGCCGCGTACGACTCGCTCGTGAAGCAGATGTGCGCGGCGTTCGTGGCGAGGCGCTTGTAGTTGCTCGGGCCGGTGGTGACGGTGGGCAGACAGCTGCCGATCTTGCAGGTGCCAGCGGGATCCCACGTGCGGACGGCGGAGACCTTGCCGCCATCGATCTTGGCGTGCTCACGGAACGCGAGCCTCTGACCGAGGACGTTCAGCTCGCCGGGCGACAGGAGACCAGTGACGACGGTCTGCGGCTGGCAGATCGGTGCGGGCCCGGGACAGAGCGATGGCCCTGCGTCTTTGCCAGCGTCGAAGGATGCGTCCTTGCTGGTGCCCGCGTCCTTCCCAGCTGCGTCAGCGGCGACCGCACCATCCGCGAGGCCGCCCTCCGCGCCACCGTCGTCGGTAAGCAGCGGCGCGTTGTCGTCGATCCCGAACACGCCGCGGCATGCGCCGAGCAGCACGAGCAATCCCAGGCCGACGGAAGCGCGCCTCACCATTGAGCGATGTTAGCGCAAAAAGAAGCCCCCGGGCCGTGACACGCGTCGCAAGAGCGACAGCGTGCGGGCACGAGGGCATTAAGCGAAAAAGTATCTGCGCGTGTGCGCGTTTCCCGTCTCCCCTCTCAGTCGTCGTCGTCTTCGTCTTTGTTCTTGGGGTCGTACTCGTCGTAGGTGTCGTCGAAGAGCAGGTCGCTCTGACCCTCGAACGTCGTCTCCTGCATCAGGTCCTCGTAGGAGAACCCGACCTTGAACTGCGGGCGCAGCTCTTCGCGCTGAAAGTCTTCGATGCTTCGGTAGTTCTTGGGAACGGCCATGGGTGAGTCCTCGGTCGCAAAAGGGGTCGAAGGAAAAAGGAAACGGCTCACGGCGCCTGCGCGCCGCGCTTCGGTAGGTGCTTTCGGAAGTGCCCGCGCTCCCTTTCGGGGACGCGGAGCGCGCGCTCACTCGGCTCGGCTGATCCCGTCTTCGCCCGACACGCTCTCGGTCGGTGACGTCGAAGAAGGCCGAAGCTCCGTGACCGTGCCCATCGCGTCCATGCTCGGCGATGCCCAGAACCTGCGCTCGAGGACGCGCTCGACGGAGCCGTCGAACGAGACGATGAGGGCGTGGGCTAGTTGCTTTCGCATGGGATGGTTCACGTGGATGGGAGGACGCACCCGAGCACCGCATCACTGCGGCGTCTTCGTTGTCCTACATCTGACGACACCGTACTACGTCGGTTCCGAACCACCAAAAAATGCAAGTGCTTTTTTGCAAGCACGTGCGCCTTCACGAGCCGCGGCCATGCGCCGACCACCCCCCGCCAATCACAGGTGTTCGGTGTGACCATGACCGTCGCGGGTTGCGATGGATGTCGCGCGCGAATAAAACGGCTGGTCCCGATGGCGCTCAAGACCGCAACGAAGAAGACGCGCGTGCTCTGCGTGGTGAACCAGAAAGGCGGCGTCGGAAAGACGACGACTGCGGTGAACCTCGCGGCCAGCGTCGCGGCAGCGGAGAAGCGCACGCTGCTCGTGGACCTGGACCCGCAGGGCAACGCCAGCTCTGGCGTCGGTGTCCGCGGCGGCACGCGCGAGAAGACCGTGTATGATGCACTCATCGGCCGGGCGACGTTCGCGGAGATCATATGCCCGACCGAGGTGCCTCACCTCTTCGTCGCGCCGGCCACCCAGGATCTCGTCGCTGCGGAGATCGAGCTCGTGGACGAGGCCGACCGCGCGAACCGCCTCCGCAACCTGCTCGAGCACGTCCGCGCGGACTACGACTACATCTTCATCGACTGCCCGCCGTCGCTCGGGCTGCTCACCGTGAACGCGCTCGCAGCGGCGGACCGCGTGCTGGTGCCGCTGCAGTGCGAGTACTACGCGCTCGAGGGGCTCACCCACCTGATGGCGACGATCGACCGCGTGAAGAACGGCATCAACAAGAACCTCGACGTCGAAGGCATCGTGCTGACGATGTTCGATCCGCGAAACAACCTGGCGCACCAGGTCGCGGAGGAGGTGAAGAACCATTTCTTCGTCTTCGACTCCGTCATCCCGCGCAACGTGCGCCTGTCAGAGGCACCGTCGCACGGCAAGCCCGTCATCTTGTACGACGTTCAGTCGAAAGGCTCGCAGGGCTACCTGGCGCTCGCGCGTGAGCTCATCAAGCGTCACGAAAAGCTCGACGCAGGCCAGAAGGTCCGCGAAGGAGCACGCGCGTGATCGAGAAGAAGCGCGCGCTTGGACGTGGGCTCGACGCACTGTTGCCGCAGGCGCCCACGCGCGGCGCTGCGACGTATGGCGACAAGAGCGTCTTCCTGTGTCCGATAGAGAAGCTCGTCGCCCAGAAGGGCCAGCCGCGTCAGCACTTCGATAAGAAGGCGCTCGAGGAGCTCAGCGCCAGCATCAAGGAGCACGGACTCCTGGAGCCGCTGGTCGTGCGCCGCGCGCCGGGAGCGCCGGACAAGTTCGAGATCATCGCGGGCGAGCGCCGCTTCCGCGCGTCGCAGAAGGCGGGCCTCCACGAGGTGCTCGTGGTCGTGAAGGACGTGTCGCCGAAGGCCGCGTTCGAGCTCGCGCTGGTGGAGAACATCCAGCGCGAAGACCTGAACCCCGTGGAGCTTGCAGAGGCGCTCGATCGCCTCGTCAAGGAGCACGGCTACACGCAGGACGCTCTCGGTGAGAAGCTCAAGAAGGATCGCTCCACCATCACCAACAACCTTCGCCTCCTCAAGCTCCCGCCGCGTGTGCGCGCGCGCATCATCACCGGTGAGCTGAGCGAGGGGCACGCACGAGCGCTGCTCGGCGCAGAGGACGCGAAGGCGATCGAGGAGCTCGCGGAGAAGGTCATCCGCGGTCAGCTCAACGTGCGCCAGACCGAAGAGCTCGTCCGGGGCAACAAGAACGGCAAGGCCGGCAAGAAGGGCGCGGACAAGAACGCGACCAGCAAGACCGCCTCCGTGCGTGACCTGGAGACGCGCCTCGGGCGAAAGCTCGGGACGAAGATCGACGTCCGCGACAAGGGCGGCAAGGGAGAGATCGCGATCCCCTATGCAGACCTGGACGCGCTCGACCGCTTGCTCGCAAAGCTCTTGTAGTGCATCGAACCATGCGGCTTCGCTCGTTCAAGCTGCGCTTCTCGGACGTGCATGTGCGCATCGTTCCTGCGACGGATGCGCTCGGCTGCCCGTTTGCAGGGCCTGGCGTTGATCTTCGCGGCGACGACGCGACGCGGGTGCTCGGCGCGGCGAGTGACATCGTGAAGTGGTTCACCGACAGGGAGCCGGGCGCGCGCCTTCGCAGCTTCTCCATCGACCTCGAGACCGGCAGGGCGCTCGCGACCATCGAGGACACTCCCAGGCCGCGCGTCATCGAGAGCCGCGGTGACGTCGAGCTTCGTGCCGCCGCAGATGCGCTGGCGCCGTCCCTGTGCGCGCTCTGCGCCGCGGCGCTCGCACGACGCGTGCAGTCTACAAGTTGATCAGATCCTGCGGCGACGCGCGGCGCAGCTGCTCGGCGAGATCCGGCGGCAGCTCCACGTGGACGCGAACGTCGCGATTTCCCTCTCGCGCGATGGTGGCCGTGCCGAGCCACCCGAAGCGCCGGCTGGGATCCGAAACGAGGCGCTTCTTGATGTCCTCGAGCGCGATGGCGGAGAAGCCGGCCTGGTCGTCGTTCTTGTAGCGGACGATGACGTTCACGCCCTTCTTGTCGGGCAAGAGCTCCGCGATGATGGCCTCGAGCTTTTCGGTGACGGCCGCGAGCGCGCCGTGCTGACGTGGCCGGCCCTTGAGGAGCTCCGTGGCGTCGATGCGGATGATGGCGAGCGCCTTTTCGTCTCCGTAGCTCGGCAGGGGGCGCCCCGTGGGATTCGCGAACACCTGCCGTGCGCGCTTCTGCATGCCGTCACTCGCGATGACCCAGGTGCGATGCGGCAGCACGAACAGCGACAGGTCGCCGCCGCGCGTGCTCACGTACTCGCTGACGTTCCGGGCCTCGGCGCCCTTCTGGAACATGGACTGGCCGCGATCGTCGCCCAGGCGGTCCGGTGACTTCTCCGCGGGCACGCCGGAGAGCACGAGCATCGTCCCGTTGCGCCGGTCGGCGGACGACACGATGACGAGCTCCTCCACGGATGCCAGCACGTCGAGCGACGGCGTGCTGCCCTCGTGCGCCATCGTGGCCGCGAGGCCCGCGCGGAAGAGCGGACCGAATACAGGATCGTGAAGGAGCGCCTTCGGCCTCACGACGGCGGTGAGCGCCTCGTTGCCTTCGATGGCATCCTGCCAGGCCGCGCCTTGCGGCTCCGCGGGCGGCGGCTTGGGCGGCGGGCCACACCCAGCGCCGAGCACCGCGCCGGACGCGAGCCCGAAGGAGAGGAGCGCCGCGGCCAGGCACGCTCTTGCGCGCACGAGCGGCGTCATGGCCGCTTCACGCGGGCGAGGATGAACGCCACGGTCTCTTCGATGTTCATGCTGGACGAATCGACGAGCGTCGCGTCGTCCGCGGGCCGAAGCGGCGCAACGGCCCTTCCGCTGTCCTGCGCGTCGCGCTTCTGGACGTCGGCGAGTGTCTGGTCGAACGTGATGGTGGCGTCGCCCTTCGCGCGCAGCTCCTCGAAGCGACGCTGCGCGCGGACTTCTGGCGTGGCGGTGAGGAAGAACTTCGCCTCCGCGTCGGGGAACACGACCGTGCCGATGTCGCGTCCTTCGAGGACCACGCCGCCGTCCTTGCCGGCGTTCCGCTGCAACGACAGCAGCGCATCGCGCACGTCCGGATGGGCGGAGACGGTGCTCGCGCCGAGCGACATCTCGGGCGTGCGAATGAGAGGCGATACGTCCTCGCTACCGAAGAGCACGCGCACGGAGCCGTCCTCCCCACGGACGAAGGAGAGCGTGGCCAGGAGCGACCGCGCGATCTCGCCCACCTCGACACCGCTCTCGAAAGGAACCGAGCGCCGCGTCGCCGCGAGCGCCACCGCGCGATACATCGCGCCAGTGTCGACCAGGACGTAACCGAGCTTCTCGGCGACGAGACGCGCGACGGTGCTCTTGCCGGCCCCAGCAGGGCCGTCGATCGCGATGATGGGACGCGCGCGCATGCGATCGCTGTCTAGCGCAGTCCCTGCCGGTTTTCACGCCCTACCTGGAAACCGCCTCGATCGTCGCGCCCAGCGCCCGCAGCGTGCCCACGAAGCGAGGAAAGCTGGTCGCGATGCAGTCGACGTCTCGCACCAGGCTCTGCCCATCCGCGAGCAGACCTAGAACCGTGGCGGTCATCGCGATGCGGTGGTCGTCCTTGCTGTCGATCTCGCACGCGGTGAGCGGTGAATCTTTTCCCGTGATCAAGAGCCCGTCTGGCCGCTCCTCCACGGTGACGCCAAAGGTCGACAACACGTGGGCCATGGTTCCAAGGCGGTCGCTCTCCTTCACGCGCAGCTCCGCAGCGTCGAAGATCTCGGTGACGCCGCTGGCCCGGGCCGCGAGCGCGCACACGATCGGGATCTCGTCGATCGCGCGCGTGACGACCTCGCCGCCGATCCGACGACCATACAGGTCCGCTGCGGTCACGGAGATGTCCGCGACGGGCTCTCCACTGCGCTCACCTCGCGCGATGACGTGGACGTCCGCGCCCATGTTGCGGATGATCTCGATGATGCCCGTTCGGGTGGGGTTCGTGCCCACGCCACGCACGGTGACCGCCGAGCCCTTGCAGATCGCCGCGGCGACCATCATGAACGCGGCGGCCGAGATGTCGCCGGGCACCTCGACCTCGAACGCGGGCATCTCGCCGGACCAGCCCTCGGGATCGATCTCCACGAGCGTCCCCACAGTGTTCAGCGGCACGCCGAGCGACATCATCATGCGCTCCGTGTGGTCGCGCGAGACATGGGGCTCACGCACGCGCGTGGGCCCGTGCGCGTAGAGCCCGGAGAGCAGGAGCGCGCTCTTCACCTGCGCACTGGCGACGGGGCTCTCGAACTCCAGGCCGGTGAGAAACTGGTCGTCGCGAAGACCGGTGATCCGCAGCGGCGCCACGATCTCCCCTTCCTTCTTCGGATGCGGCTCACCGTCGATCTTGGCTCCGCGCGCGCGGAGCGGCTTCGCCACACGCATCATGGGGCGCTTCGAGAGCGACGCGTCTCCGACGAGCACGCTATCGAATGACTGCGCCGCCAGCAGTCCCGAGAACAGGCGCATGGTGGTTCCGGAGTTGCCGCAGTCGAGGGGCTTCACCGGCGCCGTGAGCCCGAAGAGCCCTTTGCCATGCACGACGATCTCGGAGGGGCCGGTCTCTTCGACGGTGATGCCCATCGCCGCAAGCGCGGTCGCGGTGCTCCTGTTGTCCTCGCCGTACGAGAATCCCGAGATGCGGCTCTTGCCGTTCGCGAGCGCGCCGAAGAGCAGCGCGCGATGGCCGATGGATTTGTCCGACGCGACGGGCACGCTGCCCTTGAGGACGCCCGCTAGCGGCGTGACCACGAGATCCGTCGGCACGAACTACTGGCCCATGAATCGCGGCGCGTTGCCGAGCAGGTTCTTCAGCGACTGGTCGTCCGTCGCGACCGTCACCTGCACGTCGCTCTGCTGCACCGCCACGTTGAACGCCTTGACCTGCACGCCGATGGCCGGCGCAAACATCAGGTACTTCTGCTGCGACTGAATGAAGGCTGCAGCGTTCTGCGCGGTCTGCGGATCCGCGTACGTGAGGCTGCCCGCAACGTTGAGCCCCGGCGGCTGGAAGTTCGCGAGCACGCGCGCGCTCCGGAGGCCCTGCGTCGCGGGAAGCGGGATGCCCGTGTTCTGCGGCACCTGCTGCGAAGAGAAGTCCGCGGCGAGCGCGGCCGGCGCGCCCTGCGTGTCGAGCGTCTGCGCCATCCACGGCAGGATGTCGCGCTGGATGCGGTTCGCGACGACGCGATCGAGGGCCCGACGCATGCCCGTCTCCGTCCCGGCGAGCGCGGTCTTCGGCGTGAGGATGGAGAAGCCGATGTTGTTGATGGTGTAGAGCGCGCGGCCGCCGTACTGAGAGACCACGAGCATACCGCCGCTCTTGGTCGGCTGGTGCTGCTCTGCGAGCGCGCGGATACGCGGCTCGTCGAAGGTGCCCGAGAGCACGCACGCGACGTCCGCGCCCTGCATGGCATACGAGCCGCACACGATGCGCGACAGATCGCGCGAGGGGATGAAGTTCGCCTCCTGGCCGATCGGCATGTAGTGCTCGACGGTCTGCGCGAGCTGCGCTCCGAACGACGGGCTCATGAAGAATTGCCGTGCGTCGAGCGAGGAGACCGCGACTGCAGAGCCGGGCAAGAGCGCCAGCGGATCCGCATCCAGATCGAGCGCCTTGCCTGTGGCGGCGGGCGTGACGGTGTCCTTCTTGCCACCACAGCCCATGACGGAGAGCGCAAGGACCGCGGCGACCACACCCACGAAGAAAGTTCGCATGCCGGAAAAGTACACGGAAACCCCATGCCGTTTCAAAGGCAATTGCAGCCGCTCTCGAAGCGAGAGGTTCGTCGGGCTGTTTACGGAGCTACGGAGCCTGGTAGGACCCCAGCACTCGGTAGAACTTCGCCAGGCGTTTCACCTCTTCGAGGGCAGAGACCAGGTTGCGATCGGTCACGTGGCCCTTCACCTCGATGAAGAAGAGGTAGGCCCACGCCTCACCCGCGGCCGGACGCGACTGGATCTTCGTGAGGTTGATCCCGCGCTCCGCGAACTGCTTCAGCACCTCGTGAAGCGCGCCGGGCGAGTCCGCGACCGACAGCGCGAGCGCGGTCAGGTCGCTGCCGGTCCGCGCAGACGGCCGCGCGCCCACGATCGCGTAGCGCACGCGCTCGTCGCCACCGTCGCGCACGCCGCTCTTCACGACAGACAGCTTGTAAAGCTCCGCCATGCCGCGCGAGACCACGGCGGCCGCGGCCCCGTCCTCCACTGCGCGCTCGGCGCCCGCGGACGGAGAGCGCACGTCCAGCACGCGCGCGCCGGACGCGGTCTCTGCGAGGAACTTCGCCGACGCCGCGTGGTCGCTGGGCATCGCATAGATCTTGTCGAGCCCGGCCACGGTGCCGGTGCGACTGACGAGGTCGAGGTTCTCCGCGACCTCGAAGCAGGAAACGATCCGCAGATCGCTCGCCATGAGCGCGAGGATCGTCGACTGCACGGGGCCGTCCGTGCGCGTCTCGAGCGGCACGATCGCGAACTGCGCGCGCTTCTGCGTCACCTCTTCGAACGCCAGCGTGGCGTCGTCCGTGCGCACGTAAGAAGAGGCAACCCCAAAACGCGACCGCGCGGCCGCATCTCCTCGCCCGCCCTCTGGTCCTGCGTACGCGACGGGCACCGGGACCTCGAGCGCGAGGCACTCGGCGTGGATACGTCCAAGGATCTCCCGCAGGCCGTTCTCCGGCATGTCGCCAGACGATGTCGCGGCGAGCTCGATCATGGCGGCGCGCTCCGCGATGGGCGCGTTTGGCGCGTCCTTCCGTGCGACGCCGATCTTCTTCGCCAGCTTCGCCCTGCGGTCGAGGAGCTTCACCAGCTCCGCATCCACCTGGCTCATCTCGCCCCGAAGCTCCTCGATCACGCGACGACTATCGGACATGGTCCTAGCGTAGCATGCTCGTGTGACGGACACGCCCCGCAGCGGAGAGCTCGACCTCGCGCGATTGCGCTTCAAGTACGAGACGATCCTCGCGCTGCGTCTTCGCGGAAAAGGCGACGGACCTCCGGTCGCGGAGCTACGCGCGCTGGCACTCGAGTTCCCCGGCGCGCTGCGGGCGCTGGATGTGTTGACGCTCGCTCACGTACACGATCGCATCGACGAGATCGTGAGCGCGGAGCTCGACCCAGGTCAGGTCGCGCAGTGGATGCTGGCAGAGCTCACCTTCGCGCGCGCGATGCGCGGCGTGAAGGCCGTGAAGGCGTGGCTCCGCGGTCGAAAAGAGATCGACGCAGAGACCCACGCGAAGTTCGCGCGTGACGTCGAGCGCCTCCACGACGCGTCGCTCGCCCTCTTGTGGAAGGACGACCTTCCGCAGATCGCAGAACCTCCGCGCGGGCGACTCGTGCCGCTCGCGCTCGCACGTGTGGCGGCGACGTTGGGCATATCTGCGGACGAAGCGAGAGCGCTCGTCTTTCGTGACGACGCACGCGCACCGACCCGCTCCGATCAGGACTTCTTGGGAGAAGAGCCACCACCGGAGGAGCCACCACCGGAAGAGCCGCCACCAGAAGAGCCGCCGCTGGGAGAACCACCGGACGAGCCACCGCCCGACGAGCCGCTTCCGCCAGACGAGCCACCCGACGAGCCGCTTCCGCCAGACGCGCCACCTCCACCACCAGCGGGCGCGGCCCCAGAACCACTGCCGCCGCCGCCTTCGGATTTCTTGCTCGAGCTGTCACCACCGGATGATGAGGACGAGTCGGCACCGGCCGCAGGCGCCGCGGACCCGGTTGGCTTGGATGACGAGTAGAGGTCCGCATACCAACCGCCGCCCTTCAGGATGAAGCGACCGCCGCTGATCTGGCGTTTGGCGGTCTTGCCGTGGCACTTGGGGCACTCATCGAGCGCGTTCTCGGTGATTTTCTGAATCTCTTCCCAGTGGTTATCGCAGGACTCGCACACGTACTCGTAGGTGGGCATGGCTATCTTGGGTTCTCGAAGGGGCACCGAATCCCCCCTGCGGACGCCACGTATTGTTGCAGGTAGGGTCTTGTCAAGCCTCGCGCCTGTTGGTCAACCGAAGATCCCGCTTGCGCGAAGGCCAAGACGGACGTAATCCATCGAACTAGTGACAACACGTGAAGGTACGTTACCCGATGCGTAGTGTCACGAGCCCCAACCCACTTCGTCCACCTGGCATCGTGAAGATGCTCAGGCCGAATGGGGGGAATTGCGCGTGAGCGGGCCGGTACCGCTCCCGGAGTTTGCGACATGAAGATCAAGCGGCTGGAGATGTGCGGGTTCAAGTCCTTCGTGGACCGCACGGTGGTGAATTTCGAGCACGAGGTCATGGGCATCGTAGGGCCTAACGGCTGCGGTAAGTCCAACATCGTCGACTCGATTCGCTGGTGCATGGGCGAGCAGAGCGCCAAGCATCTCCGCGGCCGCAGCATGGACGACGTGATCTTCAGCGGCTCGGAGTCGCGGGCCGGCGCGGACATGGCCGAGGTCACGCTGACGTTCGAGAACGACGACGCGACGGACCTCCCCCTCGAGTACCGGGACTACCCGGAGATCGCCGTCACGCGACGCCTCTATCGAAGCGGTGACAGCGAGTACCTGATCAACAAGACGCAGGTGCGTCTGCGCGACGTGACCGATCTGTTCCTCGGCACTGGCGTCGGCACCAAGGCGTACTCGATCGTCGAGCAAGGCAAGATCGGTCTCATCGTCAGCGCGAAGCCGGAAGACCGCCGCATGCTGATCGAGGAGGCCGCCGGCATCACCAAGTTCAAGGCCCGCAAGAAGCAGGCTGAGAAGAAGATGGAGATGACGCAGCAGAACCTTCTGCGCGTCGGCGACATCGTGTCCGAGATCGAGCGCAACCTCGGCTCGCTGAAGCGGCAGGCCGCGAAGGCGGAGCGCTACGTCTCCTACCGGCAGGAGCTCGAGGATCTGCAGCTCTACGAGGCCTCGCACAAGTGGCTCGAGCTCACCGGCTGGATGAAGCTCGAGGCGCAGGAGGTGGAGCGCCTCACGCTCGCGACCGACGAAGCGAAGGCAGCGCTCGCAACACGCGAAGCGACCCTCGAGACCTTGCGACTGGACGCGTACGCGGCCGAGCAGCGCACGGAGCAAGCGTCGAACGAGAACTTCGGGGCCGAGAACGACGTGCGCGCCGAAGAGGCGCTCATCGCCCGAGCGCAGGATCGCGTGAAGGCGCTCGATGAGCGCGCGGAGCAGGCCGCTGTCGAACAGCGCGGCATCGCGGACAAGAACACGGAGCTGTCCGTGGAGGCGGAGCTCCTCGAGGGCGAAGTACTCGCCTTCCAGGCGGAGGACGACGCATTCGCGGGCGAGCTCGCGATCGAAGAGGCGGTCATGTCGGAGCGCGCGCAGGAAGCAGAGCGCGCGATGGCCGTCGTGAACGAGCACCGCACGGAGCTGTCGCGCGCGCAGTCCGAGGTTGCGAGCTCCGATGCGAAGCTGCAAGGCTTCGAGCGGCGCCGTGACGAGACCGCCAATCGCAAGGACCGACTCGAGGGCGACCGCGAGGTCACCGAGACCAAGATCGGCGAGCTGGAGCACCTGCACGAAGAGCTGGTGATGCTCATCGCGGACCTGCGCGCGGGCAAGGTCTCCAGTGACGACGAGCGCGATCACCTCGCGACCACGCTGGAGACGCTGCGCGCGAACGTGATGGAGAGCGAGCGAGCGCTCGAAGACGCAAAAGAGAGGCTGCAGAAGCGGCGCTCGCGTCTGACGGCGCTCTCGGAGATCGTCCGCAAGCTCACGGGCGTCGGCGTCGGGGCGAAGACGCTCGTCGAGGGCGGAAATCCCCACGTGAAGGGGCTCGTCGCCGATCGCATGGACGTGCCGGAGGAGCTGACGCAGGCCGTCGCAGGTCTGCTCGGCAGCCGCCTGTCCGAGGTGCTCGTCGACGACACGGACGCGGGGCTCGCGCTCCTCACCGATCTCGCTGCCGGTCACAAGGGTCGCGCGACCGTCGTTCCGTCCCGGCCGCGGCATGTCGCGGGCACCCGCCTACCGGTCCCCATGGACATCGACGGTTGCATGGGGATGCTCCGCGACATGGTGAAGACGTCCATCGAGGACGAGGCGCTCGTCGCCACCATGCTCGGCGACGCCATCCTGGCCCGCGACGACGAGGCCGCGCAGAAGATCGCGCAGTTCACGCACGTCCCCGTCGTCACGCTGGCCGGCACTGTCTTCCACGAGGATGGGCGCATCTCCGGCGGAACGGGCGAAGAGGTCGCGGCCTCGATGCTCGAGCACAAGCGCGAGATCCGGGAGCTCGAGGAGGGCGTCCGCATCGACGACGCACGGGTAACCGAGCGGCTCGGCGAGTACCAGGCCCTCCGCAACCAGATCCAGGAATCCCACCTTGCCCTCGAGCGCGCACGGCAGCGTGCACACGCAGACGAGCTCTCGCTCGTGCAAGCAGAGACGCAGCGGACGGCGACCGCGAAGGAGCTCGATCAGAAGAAGGCTCACCTGGCGCAGGTGCTGAACGACGTAGCCGCGGCTGAGCACGCGCTCGCCGAGGCGAACGCGGAGAAGGAAGCGGCGCTCGCGCTCGCAGAGGACGCACGCGGTCGCGCGGAAGAGCGCACCACGCTGCTCGCGCTCGCCGACGCGGAGTATGGAGAGGCCCGGCAGAAGACGGATGCGCAGCGCGACGTCGTGCTGTCGCGCAAGGTCAACGTGGCGAAGGCGCGCGAGAAGCTGCAAGCCGCTCGTGGAACACTGGTCCGCCTGGAGAAGAGCCGCGAAGAGCTCACGGAGCGTCACGGTCGCCTCGAAGACGAGCTGTGCCGTGGCGCCGCGGAGATGGGCGAGGCAGTCGCGCTCATCGTCACGCACAAGGACAAGCTCATGGCCGCGCTCGATCGCGCGCGGGCCGCCGCCGAGGCGCTCGCCGAAGTGCGCGCCGTGTTCGACGCATACCGCACGGAGCTCTCCGAGCACGAGGGCGCGCTGAAGGACATCCGCACGCGCGCCGACTCCACCAGGGAGGAGCTCGCCGCCCACGAGATGGCCATGCGTGAGCGCACGCTCGCGCGGGAGCACCTCCTCGAGTCGGTCTCCGAGAAGTTCCGCGGCCTGCTCCTGCCGCGCGTCATCGGCGACTACCACATGCGCACGCCGCCCGGTGACGAGGAGAAATCCCGCATCCACGAGCTCTCTGGTCTGCTCGACCGCATGGGCTCCGTGAACCTCGAGGCTATGCGCGAGCACGAAGAAGCAGAGAAGCGCTACACGTTCTACACCGAGCAGAAGGGCGATCTCGATCGAGCACTCGCGGACCTGGAGCGCGCGATCCAGCAGATGAACCGCGAGTCGAAGAAGCTCTTCCAGGAGACCTTCGACCTGGTGAACGCCCGCTTCCAGGAGGTCTTTCCGCGCATGTTCCGCGGCGGCACGGCGCGTCTGCGCCTCACGGATCCGGAGGACATGCTGGAGACCGGCATCGACATCCTCGCGCAACCGCCGGGCAAGAAGCTCTCGTCCATCGAGCTGATGAGCGGCGGCGAGAAGGCCCTCACGGCCGTCTCGCTCATCTTCGCCATCTTCCAGATCAAGCCGTCGCCGTTCTGCATCCTCGACGAGGTCGACGCGCCGCTCGACGAGGCGAACGTCGCTCGTTACAACGAGCTGATCCGCTCCATGACGGACCGCTCGCAGTTCATCCTGATCACGCACATCAAGCGCACCATGCAGATGGTCGACGTGCTCCACGGCGTCACCATGCAGGAGTCCGGCGTGTCTCGCCTGGTGAGCGTCAAGATGCACGAGGCGGACGAGAAGGCGAAGAAGAGCGTCATCGACAGCGTCGCGGTCGCGTAAGACGGTCGCGCCATGACGCTCGATCCACGATTGGCTGCGCTTGCGTGGCTCGGTGCTCGCCGTCCCGAGGAGCCTTACGAGTCGGTGCCGCCGTATTTCGCACGCCGAGCGTTCGGGGAGGAGATCGAGAAGATCGCGCCGCTCTTCTTCGGCCACGGGCCACGCATGGCCGTGGAGCGCGAGCTCCTGCTGGAGCCGCTGCACCTTCGCGCACGTCTCTTCCGACCGCGGTCCGGCCATCTACCGCTGATCGTGTTCTTCCACGGAGGCGGGTGGGTCGTTGGCAGCTCGCGCTCTCACGAGACTCTCGCGCGGCAGATCGCGCGCGCCGCGGACGCGGCCGTGCTCTCCGTGGACTACCGGCTCGCGCCCGAGCACCCCTTCCCTGCCGCCATGAACGACGCGTACGACGCCACGTGCTGGGCGACCCGTCACGCCGCCGAGCTCGACATCGATCCCAATCGCATGGCGGTGGCGGGAGACAGCGCAGGCGGCAACCTGGCCGCGGCGGTTTCATTGCGTGCGCGGGACCAGGGCGGCCCCGATCTCGCCGCGCAGTGTCTCATCTATCCGGTGACGGACCCGACGTTCGACACGCGCTCGTACATGGACCACGCCGTTGGCTACGGCCTCACGCGCGCGCGAATGCAATGGTACTGGCGCATGTACGTCCCGAACGAAGCGGACCTCGCGAATCCGTACGCGTGCCCGGCGCGCGCGCGCTCGCTCAATCACCTGGCGCCCGCCACTGTGCTGACCGCGGAGCACGACGTGCTGCGCGACGAAGGTGACGCCTATGCAGAGGCGCTGTACCACGCAGGCAACGACGTGGCTCATCGCCGCGTGTCGGGTGTCACGCACGGCTACATCATGATGACGCGTCTTCTGCGCTCGGCCGACGTCTCCATCGAATTCATCGGCGAGCGCCTGCGCCAGGCCTTCTCCTGATCAGTCGCTCGATCAGGCGCTAGATCAGGAGCTCGATCAGGCGCTCGATCAGCCAGTCCCTGATTGCGCGGCGATGATGACGCGGTTGCGGCCCTGCCGCTTGCCTTCGTACATGGCCTGATCGGCGCGCATTTCCAGCTGTTCGGGCGACTCGCGGCTGTCCCACGTGGCCACGCCGATGGAGACCGTTTGCCGGATGAGCACGCCCGGGAGCACCTCGATCATCTCCTTGTCGAGCTTCTCCTGGATGCGAGATGCGGTGGAGTGCGCCTGCGTGATGCCGGTCGTGGGCATGATCAGGACGAACTCCTCACCGCCGCGGCGCACCAGGATGTCGATGCGGCGGGTGCTGGCGCGCACGCGATCGGCGAAGTGCTTGAGCGCGTTGTCGCCGGCCTTGTGGCCGTGCGCGTCGTTCACGTTCTTGAAGTGATCGAGATCGAGGAGAAGGAGGCTCACCTCGCCGTTGGTGCGGCCCGCGCGCTCCAGCTCTTCCTGGAGACGCGGAGAGAGGTAGCGGTGATTGAACGCGCCCGTGAGGTCGTCGAACATGGCAAGGCGCTTGAGGCGCGCGCGCTCGATGGGCGGCGACGAGCAGTTCGCGAGCAGACGCAGGAGCAGCTGGTCGTCCTCACCAAACGCCTCCTCGTGCGGTGACGTGGCCGCGAGCACGCCGATCACTTCGCCACCAGAGAAGAGCGGCTCACACATGATCGACTGGATCGGGAATTTCTGATCGTCGGGGCGGACGAAGCGTGGATCATCCTGGACCCGGCCGATGCGGACGCTCTCGCCGTGCTCCACGACCCATCCGATGACGCCCTCGCCGCGCCGGAACTCCATGGGGCGATTGCCGACGCCGGTGCCCGTACGCGCGCCGGACAGCAACGCGTCACGCTTTTGATCGAGCAAGCGAATGGAGATGTGGTCGGCGGGAAGCAGCACCTTGATGGCGTCCGTGACGGCCTGCAGCGCGTGCTCGAGCGGCTTGTCGAGCGTGAGCTCCTGCGTGAGGCGCAGCAGAAGAAGGAGCGCGCGCTGAGGATCTAAAGAGGGCACCTGGGTCAGCTCATCATAGCGCGAATCAGTGAAAATCCCGGCTCATCGATGGAATCCCCGCGGTGCGTGTGTCCGCCTGCTCGAGCCCCAGTGGCTCGAGTGAGTTGCAGATGACGTGCAGCACGCCCGCTGCTTTCTCGACCTTGCCGCGCACGAGGAGCAGCCCGGACGACGTGGCCACGTGGCGATACTCGGAAAAAACACGTTCCCACAGGACCAGGTTCAGGAAGCCCCACTCGTCCTCGAGGGTCATGAAGACCACGCCGCTCGCCGTCATGGGCCGCTGGCGGCAGATGACCAGGCCCGCCACGACGACGTTCGATTTGTGCTTTACATCACCCACGTCCTTCGATGAGCGCAGGAGGCGCGCACCACGCCCGAGCTTCTTCTCGAGTGATGGACGCACGTGCCGCATCGGATGGTCCGCGACGGACACGCCGGTGCTCTCGTAGTCGAAGACGAGCTGCTCTCTGCTCGTGAGCGGCGCGAGCGCAGGACGCTCTTCGTCCATGGAAAGGCCGCGGAAGAGGCTCGTCTCACGCGGCGCCACGACATCCCACAGCGCCTCGCGCCGTCCGTTCGTGAGCGCGTCGAGCGCGCCCGACTCTGCAAGCGCAGTGAGCGCGCGCTTGTCGAGATCGGCGCGCGCGCGCATGTCCTCCACGGACGTGAACGGCGCATGTCTCCGCGCGGCCTCTATGCGACGAGCCGCATCTTCCTGGAGGTTCTTCACCATGCGCAGGCCGAGGCGGATGTCGTTCCAATCCGACGCTGGCGTTGCGCTGCCAAAGGACGACGGGATGAGGGTGAGATCCCAGTCGCTTTGCATGACGTCGATGGGGTGGACGATCGCGCCGTGGCGCTGCGCATCTTGCAGGAGCGTGGAGGGTGAGTAGAAACCCATCGGCTGGCTGTTGCAGAGCGCCGCTGCGAACGCCGCTGGCTTGTGGATCTTGAGCCACGAGCTCGCGTAGACGAGGAGCGCGAAGCTCGCCGCATGGCTCTCCGGAAAGCCGTACTCACCGAAGCCCTGGATCTGCGCGTAGAGCTTCTCGCCAAACGCCTCCGAGATGCCGCGCTCGCGGAAGCCGCTCATGAGGCGATCGCGGTGGCGCGCGAGATTGCCGTTCTTGCGCCACGCTGCCATGTCGCGACGCAGCTGATCTGCCTCGCCACCGGAGTAGCCCGCGCCCGTGATCGCGATCTGCATCACCTGCTCCTGAAAGAGCGGAACGCCGAGCGTGCGCTCGAGGATGGGCGTGAGGATCGGGTGAGGTGCGACCGCGTTCTCCTCGCCGTTGCGACGACGAAGATACGGATGCACCATGCCGCCCTGGATGGGCCCGGGACGCACGATCGCGACCTCGATCACGAGGTCGTAGAAGCTCTTCGGGCGCAGCCGCGGGAGCATCGCCATCTGCGCGCGGCTCTCTATCTGGAAGACGCCGACGGTGTCTGCGCGACAGAGCGCGTCGTAGACGACCGGATCCTCTGGGGGGATGCGCGCGAGCCGGCCGATGGCGTCCGTGGAGAAGATGCGCTTGTCCTCCTTCACGAAGTCGAGCGCCTTGCGGATGGCCGTGAGCATTCCGAGCGCGAGCACGTCCACCTTGAAGAAGCCGAGCGTGTCGAGGTCATCCTTGTCCCAGGGGATGATCGTGCGGCCCTCCATCGTCGCGGGCTCCACCGGCGCGATACGATCCAGCGGCTCCGCGGAGAGCACGAAGCCGCCCACGTGGATGGAGAGGTGGCGCGGGAAGCCCTGGATGGCAGACGCCATGCGCATGACCATCGGCAAGCGCGAGGCATGCGGCTCACTGCGGAGCGCGAACCCTGCGTCCGTGAGGCGCTTCTCGTCCACGGCATGAATGGAGTCGTGCCACGTGACGATGCCGGAGAGCGTCGTGGCGTCGTCGTCCGAATAGCCGAACACCTTCGCGACCTCGCGCAGCGCCGATTTTCCGCGATAGGAGATGACCTCGCTGGCCATGGCCGCGCGATCGCGCCCGTAGCGCCGGTAGATCTCCTGGATCACTTCCTCGCGGCGCTCGTGCTCGAAGTCCACGTCGATGTCGGGCGGCTCCGCGCGCTCTTCGGAGAGGAAGCGCTCGAAGAGCAGGCTGGACCGCGACGGATCCACCGCCGTGATGCCAAGGCAGTAGCAGACCGCGCTGTTTGCCGCGCTGCCGCGACCCTGGCAGAGGATGTCGCGCGCGCGGGCGATCTCCACGATCTCGTAGACGGACAGGAAATAGGACGCGACGTCCAGCCGCTCGATGACGCCGAGCTCCTTCTCGATCTGCGCGCGCACCGCGTCCGGTACGCCTGCGTGGTAGCGCCGCTTCTCCCCCTCTCGCACGAGGTAGCGAAGCGCGCGATCCGCCGCTGTCTTGCCGCGTGCTTCAACGTGGGGTTCCCCCACACCCCACTGTGATGTCGGCTCGCGACGCTCCGCTCTGCGAGCCTCCGCCTCCGACGCGCGCGCGACCTCTTCCGAGATCTCGCACGGGAACTTGTAGCGCAGCTCCGAGAGCGAGAACGTGCACGCATCGGCGATCACACGGCTGCGCGAGAGCCATGACTCGTTCATGGAGAAGAGCTTCGCCATGTCCTCCGGCGCGCGCAGATGCGCCTCTGCGTTGGAGAGCAGCATGCGCCCCGCCTTCTCCAGCGTGGTGCCCTCCCTGATGCAGGACAGGACGTCCAGCACGGGCTTCTCCTCTGGCGTCGCGAAGCGCACGTCGTTCGTTGCAAGGATGGCCACGGCGTAGGTCCGCTCGAAGCGCTGCGCAAGGGCGATACGAGCGCGGTCCTCACCGTCTTTGTGGGCGCGCACGGCCAGGCTCAGCCTGCGGCCGAATGCGGCCTTGAGCGCGCGCACGGCCACGTCGTCGTACGGCGCATGCAGCGTGGCGAAGAGCCCGTCCGCATGCGCGCAGAGCTCCGCCAGCGTACCGCGCGCAAGCGAGCGATCGTCGCGCGGGCGGCGCGCATGGGCCATGGTCAGGATGCGACACAGATTCATGTATCCTGCATGGTTTTGCACATGCAGCGTGATGCGCCGCTCCATGTGGTCCGGCGCGCTCTCGGCGCGGTCCTGCCCATCCGGAAGATCCCGCGTCCACACCTCCGTGCCCACGACGAGCGCGACCCCGGCCTTCTTTGCCTCTTCCTGCGCGCGCACGATGCCGTAGAGCCCATGAACGTCCGCGATGCCGAGCGCGCCGTAGCCGAGCGACTTCGCGCGCGCGATGAGCTTCTCGGGTGTGCTCGCGCCCGCGAGGAAGCTGAAGTTCGTGCGCGCGCAGAGCTCCACGAAGCCCTTCTCGCGACGCCTCTCGATGACATCGTGGATGATGCCGTGGATGCCATGGGTCTCGATTGTCATGGGTCGGGCTCAATCGAAGAAGCCGGTGATCTCGGCCTCGCCCGTGGCGCGGTGAATCACCACGCACGCGAGCCTGTCACCCACGCGACCCATCACGCGATCGAATGCCACGCGCTCGCCCTGCCACCACTGGAGCTGCTCCACGCGCGACAGGAATCGCACGGGCTTCATCTCCCTTCTATCGATGGCGATCGCGCAGTTCTCCGCGAGGAGCAATGTGGGCTCGGGCGCGAGGTCGAACGGGCTCGCCACCTCTGGCTTCGTCCCCCGTGGGGGCGAACGAAGCGCGTTCTTCTTCCGGCTGTTCCGGGAGCTCCCCAGCGGCAAGAGCTGGGAGCGCTGTGCGGGATCCCACGTGTCCGCGAGGCCGAGCTCTCCCACGGCGCATCCCTCGACGGAGAGCTCACCGGCAAGCCGCGCGAGCACGCCTTCGGCCCGGGGGAGCGCGGAGAAGAGCGACAGCGCGCGCGCCGGCTTGTCCGAGAGCTCCGTCACGCGCAAGGTGACGCCACGAACCGGCGCAGCCAAGGTCACGCGCTCCATCTTTGCGCGGAGCACCACGAAGAGATCCTTCTCACTCGCGAGCGGCGCCGGCAGCACCACCACCTCCGTGTGATCCTCGCGGCGACGACCTTCTGCACGCACACGCTCACCGCGCTTTCCCGTGAGCGCCGCGACGTCGAGCGAGAGCACGATCTCCATCCTGGACACGGCCACGCCGCGGCCTGCGAGCCTGCTGCTCATACGCGCCGTGAGCGTCTTCAGCACGAACGCGAGCGCCTCGTGTGAATCGATCCCCACGTCCAGCTCCACTGTCTCTTCAGGAGTGGCCGGCGGCACATAGGGTATGAGCGGCGTGCGATCATCCCCCTCTGCGAGCGAGAAGACGTCCTTCTCCGCCGCGCCGAGCCGACTCCCGAGCTCCTTGCGAGGCAATGCGAGCAGCTCCGACACACGCGAGATCCCGAGCCGCGAGAGCCACGCGCGCGTGGGAAGCGGCAGCGGCAGGCTGGCGATGGGAAGACGCGACATGGCGAGCCGCGCCTCCCCCGATGGCACGACCACGCGAGCACCTCCGCCAGCGCCCTTTCCGAATGCTGCGCCCTCCCCGAATGCAGCGATCGCAAGCGCGACGCGTGGCCCGTCCGCGATCACCACATGCACGCGCCCGGGTTCTCCGGAGAGCTCCGACGCAAGGCTCCCCGCCTCCGCCACCATCGCGCGCTCCCCCTCTTCCATTGTCTTGCCGAAGAGGCGTGCGCAGCCGGTCACGTCCAGACACACCGCCGACCAGGTGCTCGTTTGCCCGGCTGCTGGCCTGGCTGGCCCGGCTGCTGGCCCGGCGGCTGCTGGCCCGGCAGCTGGATAAAGAGCCGCGGTCGTTCCGAGGTGGAAGCAGGCCTCCGCAATACGTGCACACTGCACATGATTGAACGGAGCTTCGGGGCTTGTCGTTGTCGCGGCGTCCCAGACAATGGCCAGCGCTCTCATGCGAAACCTCAGGCGGCTCGAAGCGTGACGCGTTGACCCACGCGGCCGCGCCGCTCACGGACGACGTGCACGTGGATGGCGGCGGGTGCGCGCGTGAGCGAGAGCCGGAGCACGGACGGCCACGGCGCGTGCGACTCGTACGAGTCCACGAGCGCAAGCACGACGGAGGAGCTCTCCTCCGCGGCGAGCTGCACGCGACGCGCCTCACGCTCGGAGAAGCGCGCACCCCTGACGCAGACCACGCCGAACGCACCGCTCTCCACGACCTTCACCGCGGCGCGAGAGAGCTGGCCACCGCGCGCGCCGTCACGCCCGTCACGCCCGTCACGTTCGGCGCGGACCACGAAGAGGCGCGAGAGATCGATCTTGCGTTCGAGCGCTGCGGGCGCCGAGAGGCACGCCTCCGGTGACTCGAGCCACGCGGCGTGTGCATCCGGATGCGAGGCATGGAGCGCGGCGATGGCAGAGAGCGCGATGCTCACGCTGCCACCGAGCCCGTTGGGAGCCGTGAGCTCCACGAGGCCCCTGGGAAAACCACCGTCCGGCAGCGCGCCGTCGAGCTCCTCCCAATGCGTGCAGAGTACATCTTTTGCGCGGGCCTCGATGCCGCGCACGACACGGGCGGTACGGAGCACGGACTCGAGGGAAACGGGGAGCGCCGACATACTGAACATAATACCAGTACTCGGTGGCGATGCAACCCTGACTTCGACATGCGCTAAGAAAGAAGAGTCCCTCATGGCCCAGCCTGTTCCCAGCGATCCGCAGCTCGACGCGCTGACCCAGCTCATCGCGAGCATGGGCTCGGTGCTCGTCTGCTACTCCGGCGGCATCGACAGCGCGCTTGTCCTCGCGATCGCGCATCGTGCGCTGGGCGACAAGGCGATCGGCATGACCGCGGTGAGCCCGAGCCTCGCCTCGTTCGAGCGCGAGGGCGCCATCCGCGTCGCGAAGGAGCTGGGCGCGCGCCACGAGCTCGTCGACTCGAGCGAGATCGAGGACGAGAACTACGCGAAGAACGACGACCGCCGCTGCTTCTACTGCAAGAGCGAGCTCTATCGCATCGCCGAGAAGAAGCAGCGCGAGTGGGGCCTCGGAGCGGTCCTGAACGGGACCAACACCGATGACCTCGGCGACTATCGCCCGGGCCTCGAGGCCGCGAAGGATGCCGGCGCGCGCAGCCCGCTCGTCGAATGCAAGATCGGCAAGACCGACGTGCGTCGCCTCGCACGCCTGCTCGGCATGCCCATCTGGGACAAGCCCGCATCGGCATGCCTCTCGTCGCGCCTTCCGTACGGCACGCGCGTCACGCGCGAGCGGCTCGATCAGATCGGTCGTCTCGAAGACGCGATCCACAACATGGGGATCCGGCAGCTCCGCGTGCGCTGGCACGAGGTGGGCAACAAGGCCGTGGGCAGAGAGGGCTCGATCGCACGGGTCGAGATCGCGGAGGACGAGCTCGAGCGCGCGTTCGTGCTGCGCCAGGAGATCGTGGAGGCGGGCAAGAAGGAGGGCTTCTCGTACGTCGCGCTCGACCTCCAAGGCTACCGCACCGGAAGCCACAACGAGCTCCTCACGGGCCGCTCGCTACGCGTGGTGACGTAGGTCGCTACAACTGCGCTGGCGTCGCCGCCGCTACAACTGCGCCGGCGTCGCCGCCGTTACAACTGCGCCGGCGTCGCCGCCGCTAGCGCCTCGTACGCGGCGCTCTCCAGCTCCTTCGGAAGCGCAGGCCCACGCAGCATCGCCTCGATCTTCTGGACGACGAACGCATCCACTGCATGCAGCGCGACGAGGCCGCGAAGCGCCGCCACGCGCACCGCTGCCGACGGCGCGCCCAGGCTCGCGAGCAAGAGCGGATGCGCACGCTCACCCCAGACCGGGACCAGCGCCGAGAGCGCCAGCGCCACCAGGCCAAGGTCGCTCGCCCGCGTGTAGCGCGAAAGGACGTTCCCGAGCGCGTCGTCACGCGTCGTGGGCACCACGCTGAGGAGGTCGTGCACCAAGCGCACGTCGGCGATGGCCGTGGCGTCCGCAGGGAAGAGCCCGTTCAAAGCCGCCTTGATCACAGGCCCGGAAGATCGTGCGAGGTGCCGCATGGCGGTCACGAAGCGGACACGGGCCTCCGGCGCCGGCGCGATCGAACGAGCGTTGTAGAGCGCAAGCGCGCCCGAGACCTCGGCCCATGCGAGCAGCGCAAGCTCGCGGCTAGAATCGCCGTCCGAACCCACGACGAACGTCGCTATCTCGGCCAGCGTGTCGGAATTGGCGATGGAGTGGAGCGTGCGCACCGCGGACGTGACGATGGCCTGCGCGGCAGGGTGGGTCGAGCGCGCGGCCTCCTCGTAGATGCTGCTCACGACGCGAACGACGGCGAGCAGAGGGCTGACGTCGCGGCGCCGCGCCAGTACGACCACGGCCACCGAAAGAGCGTCCAGCTCCGCAACGAACCGCGGCGGATCGCTAGCGAGCGCACCGAGCTGCGCGAGCCGCTCCACGGGGGCGCGCTTGATGGCATCCGCGAGTGCGTTTGTTGCGGTCCTGCCCACGTCGACGTTGAGCGACGACGCGGCCGCGGCCGGCACAATCGATCGCCGGTCGTCTCCTCGAGCCAGCAGGGCGCGGAGCGCATTGCGCATGTCGCGCATCGCCGGAAAGCGAGCCGCGGGGTCCTTCGCGAGCGCGCGCTCCGTGAGCTCGGAGAGGCGCGGGTCCACGGACGGCAGGACGGCCGTGAGCGGCGGGACACGCGCGCGAAGGTGAAGATCCATCACCTCACGAGCGCTCGCTGCGTCGAACGGAACACGCCCCGTCAGCAGCTCGTAGAGCATGACGCCGCACGAGTAGACGTCTGTTCGTCCGTCGAGCGCGAGACCCTGGCACTGCTCGGGCGACATGTAGCTCGGCGTCCCCGCGATGCGCGCGCCGGAACCGTCGAGGTCGTCTTCATGGAGCGCGATCCCGAAATCGCAGACCTTGGCGACCTCAGTGGGATTCCCGTCGTCGTCGCGACCCAGGACCAGCATCACGTTGCTCGGCTTCACGTCGCGATGCACCACACCGCGCTCGTGGGCGTGAACGAGGCCGGCGGTGACCTGCGCCATGATGCGCAGCGCGCGCTCCGCCGGAAGCCGCCCGTACTGATCGAGAAGACCGCGAAGGCTCGTCCCGTCCAGGTACTCCATCGAGAGGTAGAGGACACCGTCGGGCTCCTGACCGTAGTCGAGCACGCGAACCAGGTTCTGATGGTCGAGACCGCTCGCGGCGAGCGCCTCCGCATGAAAACGTGCGCAGAACGTGAGATCCTGTTGCGCGCTGTCATGCAACACCTTCACCGCGACGGTCTTGCGAAGGCCCACGTGCCGTGCCCTGTAGACCGCGCCGCCGCCGCCACCACCGACGCGTTTCTGGATCTCCAGCTTGCCGCCACCGAGCACGCGGCCCAGCACGGATGCCTCGACCATGGCCACGTTGCCATCCGCGCCGAGGTCCCTCGTATGCCCTTCCGTGAGTGTGTGGTGGGTGTGCGTTCGCGGCTCGAGCTGCCGTGTGGGCAGCTCGTCGCGTCGGGCGTGGACGTCCGAGCCATGCTCTGGCTGCTTCAGCCTGAGAGGGAAGCCTGCGGCGGTCGGGGGTCCGAGGGGATGCGCCAGAAAGAGGGTGGGCTCGTCCTCTCCGGGCACGTGCACCTCGAGGATGTGCTCGCCCAGGTCGACTGGCGCATTGACCAAGGGCACATGGACGGGCTGCCCGCGGAGCGCGATCTCGGTCAGGTAGTCGCGTGAAAACGCGTCTGCGAGATCCGCGACGATGATGGGGCGGATCGGCGCGGCGGGCGCGCTGGGCTCCGTCCGCGGAGCCTTCAGGAGCGACTGGATCGCCTCCTCGCGCGTCAAGAGGACGACGCGCGCGGCGCTCTTCACCCACGCGGCGACGTCCTCGACCGGTGCGAGATCCATCGCCGCAGCGAGCGCGTCGGCCATGGACGCGGCGGTCGGGTGTCGCGCGTCCGGGTCGCTCTTGAGCGCCCGCATGGCAACGTCGTCCAGCGACGCGAGCTCCTTCGATCCCATGAGCGACAGCGTGTGGTGCGCTGTCTGCGCCCACACGTCCTTCGGACGCTGGATATCACCGGAGAGAATGCGCGCGATGACGGCGCCCTCGTTGTCGGCGGCAAAGAGCTTTCTTCCAGTGAGGAACTCCCAGAGCACCACGCCCGCCGAGAACACATCCGAACGTGCCGACACGCCGCGGCCCGTCAGCTGCTCGGGAGCCATGTATGCGAGCTTGCCCTTCACCTCGCCTTCAGCGGTGCGCTGCATGCGTCCGACTGCCTTGGCGACACCGAAGTCGATGACGCGCGCGAGGCCATCCGTCCCCACCAGGATGTTGTGTGGCGACACGTCGCGGTGGACGATCCGGAGCGGACGTGCGCTTCCATCCACGGCAACATGCGCGGCATGGAGGCCTCGCAGTGCGTCCACGATGACGCGGGCGATCACGTCGAAGGTCGGTGGGGCGTATGTCTTGAGCAGGCGAGCGAGCGACTCCCCTTCCACGTACTCCATCACCAGGAAGACCTCGCCATTGGCCTCCACCACCTCGTGCGTGCGCACCACGTTCGCGTGCGCGATGTGCGACGTCATCCTCGCTTCATCGAGGAACATCGCGACGAACTCTGGATCACGCGCGAGGTGAGCGTGGAGACGCTTGATCGCGAAGACATCGGAAGTGTCCGCCTCGACATCCCTCGCCAGGTACACGGTCGCCATGCCGCCAGACGCGATCGGGTGACCGAGCACGAAGCGCCCTACGACCACGCGCTCCGCTTGTCCGGAGAACGCGGACGCGCCGGCCACGGAGCCCACCCCCGAGCCAGCCGCCCCCGAGGCAGCCCCAGCGTTCCCGCGAGCTCCAGCATCCACGCGATTCACCCACCGAGTGTAGCCAGTTCGTGAGCGCCGTGTCTTCTGCGTTGGAGCGCCTCTTGTGCGCCGCTCGATGGCTGGTAGCGTGAAATCATGGACGAGGTGCGCGCTGGCAGTGACGCCCGGCTCGGGATGACCATCCTCGATCGGTACACGCTCATCCGCCTCGTGGGCTCCGGCGGCATGGGGGACGTGTACGAAGCCCAATCGATGAACGGCGCGCGCGTGGCGCTCAAGCTGCTGCACCGTCATGTCTCCCAGGTGCCGGGGATGCGGGACCGATTCCACCGCGAGGCGCTCATCGCGCGACGCATCGACCACCAGGGCATCGTCAGGATCTTCGACGATGGGGTCTCGCAGGATGGCGATCTTTTCCTCGCCATGGAGCTCCTCGACGGTCAAACCGTGGACGCGCGCGCGGAGCTCGCGGGCGGAGCGCTGCCGATGCAGGAGGTGGTTGCGATCGCTTCGGCGACGCTCGACGTGCTGGAAGCAGCGCACAAGGCCAACGTGATCCACCGGGATTTGAAGCCCGAAAACCTCTTTCTCACCACTGCGCGCGCGCTGAAGGTCCTGGACTTCGGGATCGCGCGGCTCGATACGCCAGACGTGCAGGTGAAGCGCACGAAGACCGGGATCATCCTCGGAACGCCCGCTTTCATGGCGCCCGAGCAGGCCCGCGGCAAGGGGGGCAACGTCGACCAGCGCACGGACGTATGGGCGATGGGCGCCATTCTCTACACCCTCCTGTCCGGACGCCCAGTGCACCACGGAAACGATGTGACGCAGGTGATCGCCGCCGCGGCGATTCGTCCCGCGCTCTCGCTGGCGCGCGTGGTCCAGGCACCACTGCCGCTCGTGCGCCTCGTCGATCGCGCGCTCGCGTTCGATCAAGGAGAGCGATACGCCAGCGCCCGCGAGATGCGAACGGCCCTCGTGGAAGCCGTGGCCGAGATTCGCGCAAACGTCACCGCGGCCACCCAACCAGCGGAGCCGCCGTCGCAGACGCACCAGAGCCTTGGCACCTTGGTGGAAGCAGAGGGCGACGGGGGCGACACCGAGGTAGCGAACCCATTTCGAGTCGTCGCAGTCGACGAACGTTCGCGTGGCGCGCTGGTCGAGTTCTTCTCGCTCCTGGAGAAGGCGCTGCTCGCCATCACGCAGTATGGCCAGGAGCACCCGGAGACGGAGCGCCGGTTCGCCGCTGCATCGGCTCACGCGGTGGCGTGGGTGCGGGGTGAGGGCAGCGCGCTCGAGTTCAACGTCACGCCGTATTCGTTTGCCGCTGGAGGCGACGAGCTGTGGGAGCCACGTCCGCCGTTCGATCGCGTTCCCTACCAGCTCTTCGCGGACGGCGTCCGCATCCTCTCGTTCGTGCCTGGAATCCATGAGCGCGAGCTCGACGGGTTCCTGCGCCTCATCACGCGAGACCGCGCACGCGAGTTCTCCCCGGAGGACGACTTCGTCACGCTGCTCTGGGAGGCGGATCTCGAGCATGTGCAGCACCAGGCGATCGACAGCTTCGGAGACGGCGACCTGTCACGCCGCAACCGCTTCGAGATCGACGTGCGGCGCGTCCAGTCGGAGGGCGGGACCACGCAGCGCGGACAGATCGCCAAGAGCTTCGCGGGCGGGAAGCGTGGCGATTCGCCAGCAGCGAAGCATGGGGCCCGTGTCGCCGCGTTGCTCACGCGAGGGCAAGGGCTGGATCTGGCATCGGTCGCGTCGGCCGAGGCGATGCTCGCCGTCGACCCCGTCGCTCATGCGCGCGCCCTCGACATTCCGAAGGAGACGCTGAGTCTGCTGGGCGCCCGGCTCGTCTCGGATGAAGGCGGAATCGAGGCCAAATTCCTGCGCAGCGTGGGGCTCGCGTGGAGCGAAGCAAAGGGCTCTGGCACGTCGGAGACTCTCGGCACGCAGCTACGGGGCGCGGTGACGGAGGTCTTGCTCGCACGACCGGATGCAGGGGTGCGCATGGCCGCCGCGCTGTGCCGGATCGTCTCATCACCCGCGGCGCCCGCTGGCGTGGTGGTCCTGTCACCCGCCTCGCTCGCATCGATCCTCGGGTACGCGCGACAGGAGCCAGTCAACGTGTCCATCGACGACCTACGCGTCGTTGCATCTGCGCTCGACGTCTCCTTCGTCGACGTGGTGGTCTCGGAGGTGCTCGCTGCGCCGGAGGCACCGCAAGCCGAGCCTCTGGTCGCATACCTGGCTCGGCCAGAGATGGAGAGCGACCTCCGCCTGGGCGACATGATCGCCGCTGCCGGTGAGGAGCAGGGTCTGGCCATCATCCGTACGCTCGTGCGCCTGAACACGCCGGGTGCGCGAGCCGCGATCGCGAAGGCGTCGACATCGAAGTACCCCGTCGTGCGCGTCGAAGCGCTGGGACATCTGGAGGGAGCGTCGAGCGAGCGGCTGCGCCTGGAGCTCAAGGCGTTCCTCGAGGACGAGGACGCGGGCGTCCGCCTCAAGGCGCTCTCCACGATCGAGCAGCATCGCGTCCGCATCGCAGGTCCGTCACTCGTGATGCGGATCAAGGGCCCCAAGTTCGATTCGCTCTCGCTCGAGGAGCGACGGCAGGCATTGCAGACACTCGCGACGCTCGCGACACGGCGCGCCGAGGAGGTGTGCATCGAGATCGTCGGCAACGGCTCCCTGATCCCATCCGAGTCCCGGGAGCAGTCTCGCGCGCTCGCGGCCGAGCTGCTCGGGCATATCGGGAGATCCGACGCGTCGATCGAGGCGCTCGATGCAGCGGCAGGCGCACGATGGCGTAGCAGTGAGAAGCTCCGCGTGACCGCGCAGGCCGCGAAGACTCGCCTGTCCCAGATGCCACCGCCTCCGTTACAGAGCGTCCCACCGCCCCAGTACCCCAGCGTCCCACCGCCCCAGTACCCCAGCGCCCCCCCGCCCGACCCGAACCGGAGAAACAGGCCGTGAGCAAGGAACGACCCGACGTCGCGGAGAGCCCAGTCCACGAGCGGATCCGCGCGCGCAGCGGCGAGATCATGATGAGCGTCTTCAGGCTCACCAAGACGGCGATGCTGCACTCGATCGAAAACGCGGCGGTGCGCGAGGCGGCTTCGCTCTGTGCCAACGCGCTCACCGCTTTCGCGGTGGACATCGGCATGGGGGCCACGCTCTCTTTCCTGTCGGACACGTTCTTCGTATCCGGCCAGCTGCTTCGGGCGCCCCGCGCTGGATATGACTCGGCCGCAGAGCTCGCGCGCATCCTCGGGACTGTTCAGATCTCCGAGATCACGTTCGAGGCGAAGCTCGACGCCGACGCGCTTGCGCGGTTCGCCGCGGGCCTCGTGCTTGCGATTCGAGAGGCCGAGCGCCGCCCCGTTGCCTTCGAGTCGCAGGTGCCTGGAATCGAAGCGCGGCGAATCGACACCTCACTCTTGGAGCGGCGCACCGGCGACGACCTGGACCACGGCGCCCAGGTGCTGCGCCTCTACGCGACGGCTCTGATCTCACTGCGACAGCTCTACGAGGAGCTCGCTGCGGGGAAGACCGCCCTGCCGCAGAAGATGAAGCGGCTCGCGCAGCGCATGGTCGTTCTCAGCGACCGCGACGACCCGGCGATGCTCGGAATGACGACCATGGCAAAGGCGCACCGCGACGACGCCGGTCGGGCGCTCCAGACCGCGATCCTGTCGCTCGCGATGGGGCGACAGCTCACGCGTGATCGCGTTCCGCTGTCCCAGCTTGTCCTGGCGGCGTTCCTCATCGACAGCGGACACGCACGCGTGAAGGGTCGCGTTGGGGACCGCTTCCTCACCGAGGCGGAGGAAGGCGCGAGCGTGTCCGCGACGGCGTTCACCTGCATCGCGACAGGCGCGATCACCCCGATCAGCATGAAGCGAACGGCGCTGGTGGTGGAGGCGGTCTGGGCAGAGCGCGCCGCGCTTTTGGGCCCGGCGTGGAACGCGCAGCTGCCTCCATCTCTGGTCGCGAGCATCCTCGTCACGGCGCACATGTTCCTGGAGATCGTGGCGCCCCGCGACGGCAAGGAAGCGCGCTCGCCGGCCGATGCCGTTCAGGCGCTGCTGGAGAATGCGAACGTGGACCGGATCGTCGGGCGGCTTCTCGTGCGCGCGATCGGCCTCATTCCTCCCGGGACGGTGGTGGCGTTGAACACCGGTGCGTGGGCCGTCACATCGGGGCCTTCGAGCCGCGGGGCGCACGCGTGCACGGTGCGTGTCATCGTCGACCCGAAGGGCAAGGAGCTCCACCCGCCGGTGACGAAGGATCTTGGTGTCGACACGTCGCTCCGGATCGACAGCATCATCGAATCGGGGCGCGTCGGATTCAGCACGACGGGCAGCTTCCTCTCCGCCTAGCTCCGCCGTTACGGGGGCTCGTGTCGTGTCTCTCCACGGAGACGGTGGATCGTCGGCGATCTCCCCCGTCGCCCCTCGGCCATGTCGCGCAGGCAATCGCCGCGCCGAGCTCGCGTAAAAAAGTGCCTCCGCTCGTCGCTCATGCTGCTCGAGCCGGCGGCGCGCGTCTTGCTCGTACCCGTGCAAGATGACCTCTTCGAAGACCGGCCTCCTCGCGCTGCTGCTCCTTGCGGGCTGCAGTGACGCGGCGACGTCGACCGAGGACTCGTCAGATTCCAACGTGCAGCTGTCCTCGGCAAAGCACTACGTCGTTGCGACCAATCTGGACGCCGTGCTCGACGCTGCGCAGCGCGCGACCGGTGCTCTGCTGGTGCCGCGCATGGACGCTGCGGGCAAGCGCGTGAAGGCGATCGACGGTACCCCCATCCGGAGCTCGTGCGGCGTCACCTTCATCGATCGCACGCACGCGATCACGGCAGCCCACTGCGCCGACGACGTCGACGTGCCGGACCCGACCGCCACCGCGCTCACGGTGCAGTTCATCGACGTGGACGCCACCGCTGACTACAAGAGCGCGGCCAAACTCTCCGGTACATTCCCCGGCTACACGCACAAGACGATCGACAGCGGCTACACCGCCACCGAGACGTCATGTCACATCATCCATCGCTGCAAGTTCGGCGCGTACTCCTGTCCACCCAGGGCAACCGCCGACGATGCGGACATCATGATGCTCTCGTGCAGCCCCGGGTTACCGGCGGGCCGCGAGCCTGTCGCCGTCGCAGCCGGCGATCCGGCGAAGGGTGCCGCACGGGTGTTCTGGTTCCACGAGATCTACACCGCACCCACGTCTCGCCCGCCCGCCTACGACGCCGCGGGAACGGATCTGTTCAACCACTACACGACCGCGGATGAGAGCGGTCAGCAGAACCTGCACTACTTCGAAGGGCGAAATCAGCTCCTCCCGCTGGTGTCGGCCGAGTGGTCCCCCGGCATTCCGCGCACGCGGCTCCGTCGTGAGGGCACCACCGTGTGGACCGACCTGTTTGGCTGCCACGGCACGTCGGGCTCTGGCGTGATGGCGCTCGACGCTGCGACGGGCAAGTACCAGCTCCTTGGTCCGGTGGCGACTGCGTCTGCGGACTGGGGCTCGGCGCGGCTGTGCACCGACCTCGCGACGCACCGCCGCGGGCGCGCCAGCACCAGCTACACCGCGAACGACTACACGCGAGAGCTCGCGGCGCTGGTCAAGTGAACGCTCGGTTCAGTCAAACGTGACATACGCGACGCGAAGGGCGCGGCTCGCTTGCTGCGGCTCGCCGTTGCCGCCTTCGACCCATGCAGCGACATAGCCGCCAGGGACCGCGATGAACGAGTAGCTCTCGAGCCACTCGCCCTGCACTGGCAGCGTCAGCGCATCACCGAGAACGCCCTGTTCGCCGAGGCGCTGAACCGCGAGCGCGTTCGAGAGCGGATTGTCCATCTTGTACTGGCCCGACGGGACGAGCGCGGCAAGACCGCAGTCTCCAGCAGCGAGGGCAATGCCATCGGTGGAGTCGAGGGTGAGCCGGCTCGTGAAGGCACCACTGCCAGCGAGGTCGCGCGAGAACACGCTCGTGGAGCTGAACGGTATTCCCACCGCGATGTCGAGCCGCGTGGCCTCCGCGGCGATGCCTGTCGGTCCGTGATCCATGCCCACGTCGACGGTCTCCGTGGTGAGCACTCCGCCCGTTCCGGGCTCGATGGTGGCGAGCACGGTCGTGACGGGCGTCTCTGGACTCGTCTCTGGATGGGTGGACCACACCGCGAATATGCGATCGCCAGATGACAGGAGGGTTGCGCCGAGATCGTAACCCGAGCCGGTGTAGAGCAGCGTCGGTCCAGCGGCGATCTTGCCGATGGGCGAGATGCGCTCGCTGCTCGTGACCCAGCCGTCGGGGATCTCAACGGCGAACGTGAGGAGGAAGGCGCCCTGGGAGAAGAGCACGCCCGACGGGATCGTCTGACCCGTGGTGGGCCCGAACACCGTGCTGCGATCGCCGAGCGGCGTCGTGTCAGGACGAAATCGCTGCATCACGATGCTGCCGTCGTCCTGCGCCCAGAAGCGCGCGAGGGAGGTGCCATCCCACGCGATGCTGGAGTTGAATGGATTGTCGGTGTTGCCGGGATCCACCGAAGTGCTCGCTGAGACGGTCACCGTGCCCGCGCCGAGCTGCAGCGCCGCGAGACGCATCTCGTACTGCCCGTTGGTCCAGCGCGTCCACGCAAGCAGGAGCTCGGAGCCCGTCCACACGAGGTGCGGTGCGCTCTCCGGCTCATGGAGCGGATCCGGCGGGTCCACCGTGACCACGACGACTGTGCCTTTGCCGGTGCCACAGGAGCCGGTAGCAATGGCTCCTCCGTCCGACGCGGTGGTCTCGTTGCCCGACGGGTCGCCGAGCGCAGTGCGGGCGCCGCAAGCGCAGAGCGTGGCGCTGAATATGACGCTCACCGCTTTGCTGAAGGTCCCCATTGGACCTCCAGCCTACGCGAGACGCGTCAGTTCACGCGAGTCGTCGATGGGGTGGAGGGGGGCGTGGAGCCGCCGATCCACTTGAAGTTGTCCAGGAGCACGCTCGAGTCGAGCGCGCCGTCGCCCGCGTCCCAGATCATGAACTCGAGGGTGAAGGTCTCGCCTGGCTCGATCGGCGCCTGCGTGGTGAGCCAGCCGGTGGCCCCGCCGAGGGTCGCCGTGATGTTCTTGGTGGTGCACTGGGTCGCACCAGTGAACGCGAAGCCCGTACCGGCGAGCTCGTCGGGCCCGCCGTCGCACGACGACATGGAGAGGGGCGCATCCGGCGAGGCGGGGTTGTCCGAGCGCAGGCAGGCGATCGGCGCCTTCGCCGTGCAGCGGTCGAAGTAGTCGTTGTTGACGGCGACCGGATTGTTCTTCGCATCGAACGAGACGTTGTCCGTGAGCTTCTTCGACGTGAGATACGCGATGAACGCATCGTTGTAGTTCGAGCAGACGTAGTTCGGCCACTCGCTGGAGTAGAAGTCGAAGTCGAACTGGAATCCGGTGGCGTCCATCGGTGCCTTGAGCGTCAATTTCACGTCGATCATGTCGTTGACGACGTTGTCCTGCGCGCAGCCCTTCGCAGCCTTGGGGAACCCTGGGGGCGCGGCGCCTGTCGGGAACTTCGTCCCGTTGAGCTCTCGCTGCGCGACGAACGCGGCCGAAGAGATGCTGCCGCTGCTGCCATTGATATTGTCGTACTCACGGGCGTAGCCGGAGCTGAGGACGCCCAGCGTGCCGCCTTCGCGTGGCTGGATCGTGGTGCCGAACTTGGGAAGCAGTCCCCACTGTCCGGCATGCGGCGCAGTCGACGATCCGAACGCCTTCGAGTAGCTCGCACTCACCAGGCCGAAGCCTTCCTTGTCAGCCGCAGTGCACACGCCGAGCGCCTTCGCGAACGAGGCCGCGTCACCATCGACCGCGAGGCCGGTATCGCAGGACGCGGTCTTGTCGACCTGGCCGATCGTCCCGCCGCCGGTACCACCGCCGCCGCCGCCGGTACCACCGCCGTTGTTGCCCCCTCCGAACCCACCACCGCCGGGCCCTGCTCCGCTTCCGGTGTTGCCGGAGCCGCCTTGTGTGCTGCCCTGTGGCCCGAAGCCATTGTCAGAGGCCGGCGACGAGCACGCTGCGACGAAGAAGGTGGTGAGGGCGGTGGCAAGTGCGAGTGAATAGAAGCGCATGTTGTACCTTACGCGCGAGGGTGCGCGCAGCTACCCACGGGACGAGCGGAGCCGCGCAATAGACATTTCGTATCGTTGTCGCGACAGCGCGCAGCGATGATCCAGTCAGTTTACCGACAGATTTCGCGCTAGCCGCCGACGATGTAGACTCGGCGCCGTGAACCCGCTCTACGAGTTCCGCTTTCCCATCCCGTGGAACGACATCCTGCCCGAGCACGTGCGCCCGGCGCTCGAACACCATGTCGCGCTCGCGCGGCGCCGGCTCAATGCGCTCCGCCACGCGCCACGAACGCCGGACATCGTCGCTCGTATCGATCAGATCGTCTCGGAGCCGCTGCACGTGAGCGGCGTCGTCCAGCTGCTGCGTGAGCGGACCTCCAGGTTCGACGCGGCGGGCAGCGAGATCGATCGCGCCTTCGACGGCGTCATCGACTTCATCGACGAGACTCGGAAGGACGGCGCGCTCGAACGCGCGCTCCTCGACGTCCAGGGCGAAGCGGCGCTCGGGCCCGGAGAGGCGCGGCGCCTTGCACGAACGCTCGGCGCGTTTCGGAGGAGCGGGGCGCGCCTCCAGGGCAGGCATCGTGCTCGTCTCCACAAGCTCGAGGCAGAGCTCGCGAGCCGTGAGAGTCGCTTCTTCGCGAAGGAGGCGCAGCTAGAGGCGACCGATGCAGACGTCGGCTCGATCGCCGCGGAGCCCGATCGGAAGGTGAGAGAGGCGGAGTGGCGCGCGATGCGCTGCCGGCCCGTGTCGGAAGACGACGTGGAGGGGATCCTCGCGCTTCGCAACGAACGCGCGCGCCTTCTCGGCTTCGAGAACGCCTTCGAGTGCGCCACCCACGAGCGCGACATCGGAGACGCTGTCGCCGTGAGCGACGCTCTCCAGGCAGACCTCGCGTTGCGCGCCACTGCCAATCGCGAGCACTGCGCGCTCGCGGAGCTCGCGGGCGCGCGGGGACTCGATGGACCGCTGATGCCGTGGGATGTGCACTTCTACCAGGACCTCGCTGATCACCAGCGCGACGCGACCGCTGGCGAGCTCTCGCGCTACCTGGATCGCGAACGCGTGATGCCGGTGCTCTGTGAGCTCGTATCCAGTATCTTCGGCGTGACGGTACGGCGCGCGCCGAACACGCCCGTGTGGGACGTGAGCGTCATCGCGTACGATGTCGCCGGCGCGGATGGAAGCTCGCTCGGCACGTTCTTCCTCGATCTGTTCGCGTCCGAAGGCGGCGAAGGCGGCTGGTCGTCTTCACCGATCACACTGCACACCGCGGGCCGTGCATTCGCGCTCAGCGGTGATCTCGGCGCGACCGCCAGCGCAGACCTCTCTCCCATGACGCTGATCACGATCTGCGGCGGCTTCGGAGCGGCGCTTCACCACTTCCTCGTCGAGGCACCGCCCGTCCTGCTCACCGCGCGTGGACGGGGCGACGGCCACGAGCTCGGCTTTCTCTTGCTGGGAGATCTATGCGCGCGACCGGAGGTGCTCGCTTCGTTCACGCGACATCCCGAGACGGGCGCGCGGGCGCCGGGAGCAATGCTCGATGCATTCCACGGATCGCTGGGCCTGCGCGCGACGTGGCTCATGCATGCGCTCGGCGCAGCGCGCGTGGAGCGGTCGCTCCAGTCTGGATACACACGCGCGAGCGACGGCCCCCCGTCGGCTCACCTGAGAGATGTGTTCGAAGACTCGCTTCCCCTGCCGTTTCCCCATGAATATACGGGGCCGCAGCTGCTCGATGCCGTCGTTCGCACGCCGACCGCGGAGGCGCTGGAGATCTGGACGCTGTTCAGCGCGGCGAGCGTGCTACCGCCGGGCGGTCTCGCGACGGCGGCTGCGAAGGAGAACTTCCGGCGCGCGTTGATCGACGGACGTGCTGGAGCGCTCGACGCCGCCGCAGTGCTCGCGCAGGTGCCCGGCCTCGGACCATGACAGCAGCGCGGCGCCGGGAGCGCTACTGCACGCCGGGATGCTGCGCGTACCAGTTCTGCGCGACCAGCTGCACGAGCGGGAGTCGCACGCCCGGGTTCGGGTGGCTACGCAGGAAGATCCCCGCGGGGTTGAACGGGTTCATCGCGGAGCCACGCTCGAGCCGCGCGAAGAAATCGAGGAGCAAGAACCCTCCCCGCTCGCTCCACCGGTAGCTCGGGCGCCGCACGAGGCCTGCGTCGAGAGCGTTTTGCGCGCCCGCGGTGTCCGCCGCGATCTCGTTCGGCTGGTTCACGCCAGGTACGAGCGCCGTCGCGAGCTGCCCCAGCTGCGTGAAGCTTGGTCCGGGTCCCATGGGCTGACCGTTCGCGCACCCGGTGTGACCCAGGTAGTGATGTCCGAGCTCGTGCCCGAACGTGAACGCGATGATCTCGTCGAAGAGCTCGCGCGCACGAGACCAGCGACGCGCGTCGGGCCCCAGCTCCTGCGGGATGATCCCCGGCGGCAGAGCGGCGCGCCCCTTGTCGGATTTTGCAAGCTCCGGCACGACCGCGTTCGTGTACGCGTCGTAGGTGCGCGTGCCGAAGATCTCGTCGGTCGCCTTCGTCTGTGCGAGCGCATCCACGGCCTCGAGCAGGCCTTCGGTCCCGGCGAGGAACGGCGCGCCGCGCTCGTCGCAGCCAGCATAGGCGTTCACCTCGAGCGCGGGATCGAACACCAGCGGGATGCCGCGCACGCGCGCCTGATTCGACTGCCCGAGCGCGGCGAGGAGCTCCGCCAGGATGGAGCGAACCTCGTTCTGCATCGCGGCCGTGCCTATCAGCGGCGGAAGGAGCGGCCGCTGCGCTTGCTGCGGAGGCTGAGGCGTGGGCTGCGATGGGCGCGGCTGCTGCGGCGGGTATGGCTGCTGCTGCGGTGGATACGGCTGCTGCGGTGGGTATGCCTGCGGCTGCGGGTACTGCTGTTGCGGATACTGCTGCTGCGGCACCTGCTGCGGTGGGTTCTGTCCCGTCTGCGGCGGCGCCGCATCGTCCGCCTTCGGACCACACGCGAGCGCGACGAGCGAAAGCGCTACGCCGGCGTGGACTGCGCGTCGCCGGAATGAGCTACCCAACTGTGGCCTCCGTCGTCCCGCTGCCTGCGAGGACGCGCAGCTGGGTGAGCATCGCGCGCGCGTCCTGGTAGCGCTCGTTCGGATCCTTCGCGAGTGCCCGGTCGAGGAATGCACGGAACAGCGGGGTCAACTGCGGCGCGGCGCGCTGCACGCCGGAGTCGCGGTCGATGTCGGTCACGCGGTAGCGGCGCGACTCGTCCTTGGGCGGCGGCTCGCCATAGAGGCACTCGTATACGAGCGCACCGAATGCATAGAGATCGCTTCGCCCGTCCACCAGGCCGCCCTGCTCTTGCTCCGGTGACATGTAGCCGGGCGTCCCGAGCGGGATGCCCGTGCCGGTGATGCGCATCTCTTCCCATTCGACGCGCGCGATTCCAAAGTCGAGGATCTTCACCTTCTCGGCAGGCGCGCCGGGCGTGAGAAGATCATCCGTAACGAGGAAGACGTTGGACGGCTTGATGTCGCGGTGAACCACACCCGCGGCATGAATCGCGATCAGTGCGTCGGCGATGTCGAGGGCGAATGGGAGCACCTGGTCCGGCGTGAGCGGGCCGCGGTCGTGGATGCGAGCCGCAAGCGAGTCGCCGCGCAGGAGCTCCATGACCAGATAGGACGTGCCGTCCGCGAGGTGACCGTGGTCGTAGACCTCCACCACGTTCGGGTGCCACGCCAGGCCCAGGGCCTCCGCCTCTCTTCGAAGGCGGTCCGACGCGGTGACGTCGTGCGCGGCGGCAGCGCGAAGGAGCTTGATGGCGACTGGCATGTCGTCGCCGATGCGCGTTGCCTCGAAGATCACGCCGCTCGCGCCGGAGCCCATGCGGGAGACCAGACGGTACTGGCCAGCGACGACACTCCCCTCGAGCGGCCCCTGATCGTCGCGCAGCTCGCGCAGCTGGAGACTGCGCTCGAGCGCGCGCACGCGCATGGCCTGGGCGTCTTGCTCGCTCTCGAGCTTGACCTTGTTCTGCATCGCTCGCAGCCCCGCGTAGCCGAGCGCGCCACCGACGAGCGCGCCGACGATGCCAGCGCCGAGCGAATGCGCGAAGTACCCCGTGGCGAAGAATGCAGCCGCGCCCGCGACCGGCATCGCCGCGGCGACCGAGGCCGGAGCAGCGGCCGCCCACGTCACGGTGAACGTCTGCGAGATGCCCGCCTCCACGGAGGTGACTGCGGCGCGCGGGAAGCCGAAGAGCGTGGGGACTATCGAGAGCTCCGCCTCGCGGAAGCGGCGCAGGCGCCCATCCTTCTCGAGCTGGGGATCGTGTGCATAATGCACGGTTCCGACCCAGGTGCCGGGCTCCGCCTTCACGGTCTCCCAGCGTGTGGTCCTGCCGTACTCGCTCTCCGATCCGTCTTGATGAGAGAGCGCCTCCTCGGGCCCTTGCGAGCCGCGCAGGAGCCGCGCCCACGCGCCGATGCACTCGATGGAGACGAGCTTCTCCGCGGCCGTGCTGAGGGAGCCCTCACCGGCGAGCTTCTCGTAGAGCACGATGGCCTTGTGAAGGCTGGGTAGAGGGAACAGCCGGGTCTCGTCGGTGAGATCGTCGTCGGTGAGGTGCAGCTCTCGCAGGAGCTTGTGCGTCGCGGCCTTCCCATGGCTCAGGGTGAGCGCCACGGTGAGCGCCTTGATCTTCTGCGCCGTGATCTGTCCCCCCGGGTAGCTCGGACGATGCAACGAAAAGCCTCACGCCGATGGTAGACCCTTGCGATTCTCCGCGTCCACGACTCTGACGAAGATGCGCTCGCTTGCGCTACGTTGACCGCGCCCCCATGAATGCCGCGCTACAGGCGTACGTAGAAGAAGCGTTCGTATCGGCGCATCTCTGCGTGTGGAAGGCGCGGATCACCGGCGAGACGCTGTGGGTGCTCCTCGGCTCTGGCCCGCCCGCGTCGGGGATCCTTGGCGTGGGGGTGCTCAGCCACGACGCGAAGAAGCTGCATTTTACAGGACGCGCGCCGCCGGGGCACGTGCGCGACGCCGCACGATCTGCGCTGTTCGAAGGAGCCACGCTGACCCGCCTTGGTGAGCGCAGCGTCCTCGTCGAGACGCGCGAAGGTACTCACCTCGCGGTCCTCCGCGGCAACAACGTGGCCGTGCTCAGCAATCAGCCCCCGCTCGATGAGGAGCTGCCGCTCGAGCGCGCCCGCGAGCGGGGAGCCGCGATCGCGGAGGCCGTCGCCTCTGCTGCCGTGGCCTTCTTCCAGGCAGAGCTCACCGGCGCGTTGAAGAAGGCGCGGGTGAAAGTGGCGCGGCGGCTTTCGGCGGTGGAGAAGGACCTCGCGGCCATGGAGAAAGCAGACGACATGCTGCTCTCCGCGCAGTGGCTTTTGCCGATCGCGCACAGCGCGAAGCGAGGGCAAACGGAGCTCAGCGCGACCGACTGGGCCACAGACCCGCCGCGCGAGCTCAAGGTGCCGCTCGACCCGGCGCGCTCACCGCGCGAACAGATCGAAGGCATGTTCAAGCGTGCGCGCAGGCTCAAGGCCGGGCGCGCGTTTGCGGAGCCGCGCCGCGACCAGGCGAAGGCGCAGGAGAACGCGCTTTCGGACCTTTTGACCCACGCGAAGGAGGCGACCAACCTCGCCGCTCTCACGGAGCTCGCGGAGCGCGCGCGTGTGCTCGCGCCGAAGGATTTCGCGCTCGCGAACGCCCAGGGAGGCGGAGGCGCACGCAAGCGAGAGGAGCGCGTGCGCGGCCACCGGGTCTACACGGCGTCGGATGGCTCACGCATCCTGGTCGGACGCACTTCACAAGAGAACGACGAGCTCACCTTCAAGCTCGCGCGCCCACACGATCTCTGGCTCCACGCGAAGGGCCGGCGCGGCGCACACGTGGTCGTCCCCCGCAACAAGGCAGAGGGCGTGCCCCAGGAGGTGCTCGTGGACGCCGCTCACCTGGCGGCGCACTTCTCGGAGGCACGCGACGAGGCCGTTGTGGATGTAGAGTACACACATCGAAAGTTCCTGAAGAAGCCGAAGGGCGGCGCGCCGGGCCTCGCGATCGTGGAGCGCGAGAAGGTGATCGCCGTGCGCATCGAGACGGCGCGCCTCGCGACGCTGCTCGGCGAGGTTCCATGAGCTCGGCGCGCTCTCTCGTTCAACTCGTCGTGCTCGCCTTGCTCGTGCCGCTCACTGTCGACTGCGGCGGCGCAGCACCCGCCCAGAACGCCTCGACTCCGCGGCCCAGCACCCAGGCCGGCTACCGTATCATCGGTCGCGCCGACCTCCGCGCTCCAGACGCGCCGGTCCTTGCGTGGCCCGGCACCACGCTCTCCGTGAACGTGGTCGGTGACGGCGCACGGCTCATCGCGCGCTTCCGCGAGAGGAAGGGGCCGTTCGGCACCAGCATGTACCAGGCGCTCGTGGACGGACGGGAAGCAGGGCCGCCGATCGCGCTCGTGGAGGGCGACAACGCGGTCGTCGTTGCGACGCTCGGCCCGGGCCCTCACCGCGTCGATCTCGTGAAGCGCACGGAGGCCATGTCCGGCGTTAGCACCTTCCTCGGGTTCGAAGGCGCAGAGCTTCTGCCACCGCCACCGCCCGCGCGGCTGTCGATCGAGCTCGTCGGTGATTCGAACACCACCGCATACGGCGTGGACGGCGCGGGTCCGCGCTGCAAGTTCTCTCCCGACACCGAGAACTTCCTGCACGGCTATGGATGGAAGGTAGGGGTGCTCCTGCGCGCGGAGGTCGTCGCCACGGCGTACTCCGGCAAAGGGATCGTCCAGAACTACGCGCGTGACGAGAAGGGCACGCTGGGCGACATCTACCCGCTGGCAAACCCGTTCGATGGCGCAAGCGCGACCCCTCTCCCCCACGCGGATGCCGTCGTCCTGTTCGCCGGTGGAAACGACTACTCGTACGACGATCCGAAGAAGCGCGACCCGCCAGACGATCGCACGTTCGCGGAGGCGTACGCGGGCCTGCTCCGCAAGATCCGCGTGGCGCACCCGGAGGCGCCGATCATCTGCGTGGTGACCCCTGCCATCGCCGACGTCGACGGCGACCACGCGCGGAGCACGCTGGAGTCCAACGTGCGCGCGGCGATCCTCCTCACCAGCGACGAATCCACCTTCTTTCTGGCCCCCGCGCAGGCCGACGCTGCCGAACAGACCGGCTGCGACTACCACCCGAATCCGGCTCTGCACGACAGGCTCGCCGTCACGATCGCGAAGATGATCGAGCACGCAGCCTATTCAACGCGTGCCAGGCGTTGATAGGCTGAGCCCGTGCGTCTTCTGGACACCATGAGCATGTGGCTCGGCCGCGTCGAGCTCGCGCTTGCCGGCGCGGACGGACTGCTCCGCGAGGGACAGGACGCGCTCACCGCGGGCGACCCGATGCGTGCACGCACGGCGGCGCGCGGCATCCTCGAGCGGCTGCCCGGCTCTCCGATCGGCCTGGCGCTCCTCGCCGACGCATGCGAGGCGGGTGGTCTGGACGCCGAGCTCTTGATGACGCTCGAGGAGCTAGGGCGCCGTGCGCCGTCGCGCGCGGACGTGTGGGCGCGCCTCGGGGAAGCGCGTATGGCGCTCGGTGAGCTCGCGGAATCGAAGGACGCGTTCATGCGCGCGCTCGCGATCGCCGAGGGTGGGAGCCAGGCGCGCAAGATGGCGCTGCTCGGCCTGTGCGATCTGGACCTGCGCGAGAAGGACGGCGCGCGCGCGGCGCTCTGGCTGGAGCGGCTGGCCTCTCCCAAAAGCCCCGAGGTCGCCGTACGGAACGCAGAAGCATGTATTCTGCAACAAGATCCGATGCGGGCGATGAGCCATCTCCAGCCCATCCCGGACGACCCGACGAACGGGCGGCTCGCGCTCTGCCGCGGGCAGGCATTCGCCATGATGCGCGACCCGTCGGCGTTCGGTTCGCTCATCCGCGCCTACCTGCTGGACGTTCCGGGCGCGAGCGGCGCGCTGTCGTCTGCGCTCGCCTGGATCCCCACGGACGAAGCGCTGCGCGAGCGCGTGCGCACCGTCGTGACCGCCCAGGGTGAGGTCGACACCGCGCGCTTCCGTGCAGCGTTCGCGCGGGCAGAGGGCAAGCGTGATCTCGCGCGACAGGCCCTGGGCGAGGCGGTGCGCGCCGGAGATCGCTCCGCCGTGGAGCCCCTCTTCGACGTTGCGATCGAAGATCGCGATCTCGGGGCTCTCGCGCTCTCGCTCGGTCACATGGAGGGCCGTACGACAAAGGCGATCGCGGAGGCGCACGTGCTCCTCCTGGCCGCCGAAGAGAAGGGCCCCCGCGCAAAGCTGGATCGCCTCGAGGCGATCATGCAGGCGCGGCTCCTCCCCTGGGCCGACGAGCTCCGCAGGGACGCGCTCGCGGCATGGTTCGC
>JANXLV010000349.1 GCA_025355005.1 Myxococcales bacterium
TGACCCATCAGCGCGAGCTCGTCGTTCGCTTGGTTCGGGATGACCGCGTTCCACACGGCGTCGAACAGGACGCCGGGCATCGGTGACTTCGGCTTCTCGGACAGCGAAAGCGAGAAGACGGGCTCCTCCTTCGCGTAGTGACCGCCGACCTTGAGGACGCTGCTGCTCTCGGTCATGGGGAGCGTCGTGACCTCGAGCTCGAGATCATTTGCGTAGGGCCACGTCGTGGCGACGGCGGGCGGCGTGATGGTCCCGGTCTTCGCGTTCCTGGTGAGCTCGACGCTCACGCCTTCTTGCAGCGACGTGATCGCGGCGCCCAGCTCTGGTCCGACCACGAAGTGATCGCCGCTCTCGGTGAGATTGAGCTCCTTGGTCTCTTTCCCCGCGTTGACGAAGCACGTGTTGCCCTTCTCGTCGCCCTTTCCGGCGGACATCGGGGACATCATGCCGCAGGCGATGACCTGCTTGCCGTCCTTGGAGTAGCCAACCCACGTGGCGAGATCGCGCATGCCCGCGTCGATCGGCTGCGGATATCCCTTGATGACGAGCGGTCCGGGCGCGCCGAAGTCGACCTTGGGAAGCCCCACCCTCGCGGCGTTCAGCGCCGTTTCGCCTGCGACGCTGTCGCCTCCAGGCGTCGCGTAGGTGACGACTGCATTGGCCGACGGGCGCGGCTTCACCGGACCCGAGTGCGTCGGCGCGGCGGTGCGTGCCATGCCCGATGCGCTCGCCGCCGGTGTCGCGCTCGCGAGCTGCCCAACCGATGCGGGCGATGTTTGCTCGTTCGACTTGCAGCTTGCCGCGCAGCAGAGGAAGAGCGCGGCGATGGAGCGGACGTTCATGTCGGCCACTATCTCACGAGCGCCGGGTCATTCGATCGAGAAGCTCTTTCCCACGGAGAGCGATCCGCCGGAGAACGCCGGAACGCTCACGCCGCGATAGCGCTGCGCGACACACGCTCCGACTGCGGTGCCGGAGTAGGGCGCCTCCACGTCGACCGCGGACACGGAGCCGCTCGGCTGGAACGTCACCTTCACGTGCCCCGAGCCCGTGGGGCCATCCGCGCGCTTGCAGCTCGCGACATTCACGCCGAGCGCGCGCGCGGCGGCAGGTCGATCGAAAGGCGGCGCGGTCGCGCTCGACGACGTTGTCGACTGTTCGCCACCACATGCTGCGCCCACGGAGAGCCGCATGTGACAGGCGGTCTCGTTCTCGCCCGGACAACATTTGACGCTGGACGTCGACGTGCTCGCCGTCGTCACGGGAGGCGACTGCGACGCAACCGGGCGCGCTTCGATCGGGCGCGACGTGGAGCGCGAGGCGACGCTTGTCATCGGCGGCGCGATCGTCCTGACGGGCACGACCGGAGCGCTGGACGGCGGCTCGTCGGTGGCGACGGTGGTGGCGATGACGGCAGGCAGCGCAGGCGGCGCCGTGTCCATGCCGAGAACGGTCGACTGCGGCGGCGCCACCGCGACTGCTTGCCCGTTCGACCGCATGCGCGCACTGGCGACCGTGGCGACACCCAGCATGGAGACGACCGCCAGCACGAACGCTCCGACCATGAACGCTCTCGTGTGGCCACGCGCGCCGTTGGGCTCTTGCGACTGGACAAGAACCACTGGCGGCGCGAACAGAGGAGCGAAGGCCCCTCCCCCGCTCAAGTTCACGATGTCATCGGCGCGTAGCGATGACGCTTCTCCGTTCGCGGTCGCGGCGACCAGGGCGCGGATGTCGATGAGCGCCGACGACTCCGTCGTCTTGGTGGGCGCGAGCGTCATGTGCTTCGACAGCGTCGCGAGCGAGAAGAGCACGCTGCTCTCGTTCCTCTCTCCTGTGGCGTCCCCCGCGCGACGGCCCACGTTCGTTTGTGCGTACACTTCCTTACTGGCCTGGGGTGGTTCTACGGCGAAGGATTCGCCACAGCGCCTGCAGCGGATCTTCACTCTACGTCCGTCCAGTCGTTCATCGGAGATGGTGTATTTTGCAGTGCACGCGGGGCAGGTCAGCTTCATGGTTGCGGATGAGACGACCCCGATCGCGCTTTGGTTGGAGCGAAAAATTCTTCCAACCATTGGCCTCGGACGGACGTCTAATTGCTCGATGACCTCTCCTGCCCAGCGCGAAGCCGCCACCGCGGCGCTGCTTGTCGCGCGCGCCAAGGCTGGCGAGCCGCAGGCGTTCGATGCGCTGGTGCGTCGCTATCGCAAGCGTATCTTCGCGCTCGCGCTCCACCTGTCCGGCTCGGAGAGCGACGCAGACGACATCGTGCAGGACGTGTTCATCCGCGCGTACCGCGCGCTCGATCAGTTCGAAGGGCGTAGCGAGTTCTTCACATGGGTGTACCGGCTCGCGGTGAATCGCTCGCTGGACGCGCGACGCGCAAGCGCTCGTCGTAGCGAGTCGTCGTTCGACCTCGCAGACCCCCGTATCGAGCGCGCCATCCAGGTGGATGCACACGGCGACCCGCGGCGTGCCGCGGAGCTGCGTCAGACGTACGCGCGCGCCCTGCGTGCGCTGGACGCGCTCCCGGCGGAGATGCGTACGACCGTCGTGCTCGTGGCGCTGCAAGGGCTGTCCAATGCAGAGGCCGCCGTCGTCCAGGGTTGCTCGCGCGGCACGATCGCGTGGCGGCTGCACGAGGGTCGTCGTCGTCTGCTGGAGGCGCAGAGCAAGGTCCCGCAGCGGCAGAAAGACCTCTCCGAGCACCTCGGGCGTCTCCTCGAGGACGCAGGGCTGCCCGCGCTGGACTTCGTCAATCTCGCGAAATTATGACTGGCCAATGGGGGCGACGTCCTCCATCTTTCCTGGCCCGACATGTTCGAGAGTCGCAAGCAGCGCAACGCCGCGCGACGCGCGATGGACGCCGCAACGTCCTACGAGGCCTGGCTCGGTGCCGCCCAGGAGCTCGACCAGCTCGACGGTCTTCACGCGTGGGTGGAGGACCCTGACTCGTCTTGCTACGACGCGGCCCAGGTGCGGCGCGCGATCCGGGAGCTCCGCGCCGCGCGCCTCGGCAATGAGCCAGTGAAGCTGGCGGAGCTGCTCGTCCAGGCGATCGACCAGCTCGGCTCCCAGATCACGGCGCTGCGCCTCTACTGCGAGACGTACAGCGGCGAGAGCAAGCGCCTCCCGCGGGAGCTTCTCGGGGAGACCGTTCTTGCCCTCACCTACCTCGAGAGCGAACCGATGGAGGGCTATCCCGACGCGGTCAAGCTCGCGCTCTTCAAGCAGAACGCGCATCGCTTCGGTCGCTCCGCGCTCATGCTCAGCGGCGGGGCAACGATGGGCATCTACCATCTCGGCGTGGTCAAGGCGCTCTTCGACGCTCGCCTGTTGCCCACAGTGGTCTGCGGTTCGAGCATGGGCGCCATCGTGGCCGCCGGGGTCTGTACGCGCGACGACGAAGGCCTCCGCGAGTTCTTCGAGCGACCCCAGCACATCCATCGTGAGGCCTTGAAGCGAAAGCGGGTGCTCGACGTAGCGTCGGAGCGCTCGCTCTTCGACACGGCGAAGCTGCTCGAGCACGTGCGCAACAACGTGCACGGCGACCTGACGTTCCTGGAGGCGTTCAAGAAGACCGGGCGGCTCCTCAACATCTCGGTATCGCCAGTTCACGCGCGCCAGAAGCCGCGCATCCTGAACCACATCACCACGCCGGACCTGCTCATCACGCAGAGCGCCGTGGCCTCCTGCGCGATGCCGTTCCTCTATCCGCCCGCGATGCTGATGGCGCGCGACGCGAGCGGCGCTACCGTGCCCTACCTTCCGGAGGAGCGCTGGCTCGACGGCTCGGTCGCTGGCGATCTTCCGATGGCGCGCGTGAGCCGCCTCCACAACGTCAACCACTTCATCGTCAGCCAGACGAACCCGCACGTGTATCTGATGGTGAGCCGCAGCGAGACGCCACCGCTGCCCTACATCGCGTTCGAGACCGCCGGCTCCGCGGTGCGCGCGCAGGCACGCAGCCTGCTCGGCAGCGCGCGCAAGTACGTTCACAACGAGCACCTGCGGCCCGCGCTGGATCAGGTGTACTCGCTCACGGCGCAGCCATACCTGGGCGACATCAACCTGCATCCGCGCGTGGATCCGCGGATGTTGCGAAAGTTCATCTCGAACCCGACCATCGAAGACATCGAGAGCTTCATCCTGGAGGGCCAGCGCGTGACGTGGCCCAAGCTGCCGATGATCCGCGACCAGACGCTGATCAGCCGCACGTTCGCGGAGGTGATCGCGCGTGTCGAGGCGCGCGTCGCCGGAGCACCCGCTCGTGCCAGCCATGGACCCTGAAATCGCCTCGTGATACGCCGCGCGCATGCGGCTTTCAGACGCTCGTGTCATGGCCCCCACCGCGCTCGGCGCTGCGCTCGACCGCGAGGTCGCGAGCGTTGTCGGTGACGCGCCGCCGCTCGTCGCCATCCATGTGGACCGCAAGGGCGACGACGAGTTCGAGGCGACGGTGATGGTGAGCATCGCGACGTCATCGACGACGACGCGGCAGGCGGGCTCGTGGACGCTGCCCGGGATCGACCTCACGCGCGTGCGGGCGGTTGTTTCATGGGCGAGCGCGAAGCACGGCAAGGCTCGCGCGACGTTCTCGAAGTGGCCAGGATGGTCCGCCTCGCACGAGGCCAACGCGCGAGAGCTCGCGCGCGTGTTCGACGCCGTCCCGGCGCGCATCGTCGTCTGGCGCGGCATGCCCACGTCGGAGCGCGGCGAGCCGGCAATGGGCCAACCCTCGATCGTCCTCACGCTCGACGCACACGGCCTGGCAGTCGAGACCTATCTCGACCTCCGGTACACGGTAGAGGACGAGCACGCAGGCGTCCTCGGCGCCATGACGAAGACCGGTGAAGCGCTGGCGAACTCCCTCGGCGTGCGCTGCGACATCGGGTAGCGTCGAGACACGGTGGACGACTCGCTCCGGCAAAAGGCGCGAAAGGCGCGCGCAGAGGTATGCGCTGGTGTGCTGCGCGGCGCGGCGCTCATGGAGCTCCTCTCTTCGCTCCCATTTCACGAACGCGATGACTGGGCCGACGAGCTCCTCGGTGTCGAAGGTCCACCACCGGACGTCCCGCCGCCGCGCGGCTCCGTGCCGTACCTACCGTGCGGTGTGGCCGAGGTCCTTTCGATGACCCGTGACATCCCGGTGCGAGCCGACGACGTGGTGGTCGATCTGGGTTCGGGGCTCGGCCGCGTCGTCATTCTCGCGCACCTGTTGACGGGCGCGCGAGCACATGGCGTGGAAATTCAGGAGCCGCTCGTGCACACCGCGAGAGCGCACTGCAATACGCTCGGGCTCCCTCTTGTCTCCTTCGAGCACGCCAACGCAGCGGAGATCGAGCTGGATGGCTCGATCTTTTTTCTCTACGCGCCGTTCAACGGCGAGATGTTGATCGCTGCCCTCCGCAATCTGGAGGCAGTGGCACGCAGGCGCGCGATCGTGCTGGCCACGGTCGGCCTCGAATTCCGCGATGTTCCTTGGTTGCGCCCACGTAAGACCTCGAGCGTATCGCTCGCGCTCTACGATTCTCGGGTGTCAGGCGTTCCGCATCGCGATTGACGGCGCGGCCCGGCATCGGTGCTAACTTGAGCAACGGGAGGGCGGTGCAATGCACGCCTGGTTCGAGCTCATCGATTCTGTCTTGCGTCCGCGACGTCCTGACCTCGAGCGACTCATGCACGAGCGCGAGACGTATGTCGCCGCGCGGCGCAAAAAGGCCGAGCGCACGACGCGTGCAGTCAAGGACTGCGAGCGCAGCATCGAGACGCTGCGCGCCCAGCTCTTTGCCGCCAACGACGGCTTCGTCGGCGCGCGAATGACAGAGCTCGAGCGCACGTGGCGCACGCTCTCCCGCGTGGACCCGGACGGGGAGCTGATGGACCTCTGGGCGCAGATCGTTCCCGCGTCGTGGATCGATCAGAAGCGCTGGCGCGGCAGCTCGCCCGCCGCACGGGTCGGTGCCGCGACGCTGCTCGCTGCGGATGTCGCGGGTGTCGAGGCTGCCGAGTCGGCGGTGCGAGCACTCGGCGACGCGCTCGCAGCCTGGGGCACGCCGCTTGGCTCCCGGATCCAGTGGCGCTTGCTGGATGAAGAAACGCAAGACCGTCCGGATCATGCGGAGGCGCTGCTCGCCGCACCCCTGCACGCTGCAAGCGAGGCGCTCGCCGCCTCTGACGTCGAAGAGATCGTCGTGGGTCGCGCCCGACGCTTCCAGGACGAGGTCCGCGAGGCCGCGCGCAGCCGGATCGGAGGGAGGCCGGACCTGGTGCGGAGCATCGCGCACGCTGCCTTCGTGGACTACCTGCTTCACGCCGTCGCCCGCGGAAGTGACGCGCGTCGTGGGGAGCGTGGCATCGCTGATCGCCCGAACCCCGTGGCGCCGCTGGGCGCGCTGTGGGCGACCGGGTACGCGATCGCAGCTGTTGACTCGTCCGGCGTGACGCTGGAAATTCCAGCCTAATATCGATCACCGGGGACGCCCTGGGGATGATCGCCCGGCTTCAGAGAGGCGGTTGATGCGCTCGAGCACGGCGCGTGGGTGCATGGTGCCCTTGTAGACGTAGAGCGCCGCGGGCGCATCCGCGGGCAAGACGGCCTCGCTCACACGGAGCCGCTCGCTCACGGCGAACAGGATCGGCGCCGCGAGCCCCGCCTGCACCAGCTCCACGCGCTTCCACACGGCGTCCCGACTCCAGTAGCCCATCGACTCCACATACACGGTCTGCCCATCGCGCTCGAACGCCAGGTCCGGCACGCAGAGCCCCACGCCAGCGAGCTCCAGGATGGCGTCCGCAGGGCGCGCGCGCCATGCGGGGTCGAGTGCCTCGATCCCCTTCGCGAGCTCCTTCACGTCATCCGCGAGCCACCTGGGCGCGGGCGCTGCGCGGGCTCCTACCTTCTTCTCCACGCGCGATTTTCCGTCGATGCGGAAGAGCAGCGGAGCACGGTCCTTCCCCCAGAGCACCTCCGCGGCAAGCGACCATGCGTCGCAAGAATCCAGCGCGGGCAGCACCATCGCGAGCTCGAGGCCGTACTTCGTGGCCGACTCGAACAGCGAGAACGGTCCGTCGATCGTGATGCGATGACCGTCTTCGATCTTCTCGATCACGTGGAGCAGGCGCAAGAACTTGAGCTTCCGGAAGAGGGCGCGTGTGGCGCCGGCCGACGCGGTGACGTCCACGACGATCTTGGTCGCACGCAAGAGGACAGCCTGCGCCTGGCCGCGCTCGAACGCCTCCACGAGCGCAGCGGGACCCACAGCTTCGAACGCGAGCAGCTTGTGCGCCGCGCGCAGATCGGAGAAGAGAGAGCTCTCGACGGCCTCCTCGGTCACATTGCGTGAAAGAGCCGCAGCCGAAATGATCTCTGGCCGCACGAACGCGCCGCTCTTCCGGGCCGCAGCGGCGCGCTGGAACACGTCGCGACGCAGCGCCTCTGGCTCGAGCTCCGGCGTCTCCTGGGTGGCCTCGAACGTGCACCGATCCAGCAGCAGCTTCCCCAGCCCCGCCTTGGTCTTCTGATCTCTCGCATCGGCTTCCACGGCGGCGAGCGCATCCTCCACGTCCTTCCTGGACGCGGCGCCAAGGGCACGCAGGGTGGTGATGCTGTCGATCATGAGCCCAGCCACCGCGAGCGCGCGTTCCCTTGCGTCGGCCTTGAACGCGACAAGGCGCAGCTCGTTGCCCTTTCGGCGCGCGTTGCAGAGGTCAGCGGTAAGCACTGTGCTCCCTGCGACGTTCGCTCGTGTACGACTCACCAGTGTCTTCAGTGACAAGCTCGTAGAGGACGGCGCGCTTGCCTTCCTTCTTCCGCAGCACACGACCGAGCCGCTGGACGTGCTCACGCACGGACCCCGAGCCGCTGAGCACGACCGCCACGTTCGCGTCCGGCACGTCCACGCCCTCGTTCAAGACCTTGGACGTGATGATGGCGCCGTAGGTTCCTTCGGCGAGCCCGCGGAGGATGTGGCTGCGCTCCTTCACCTTCGTCTGGTGCGTGATGATGGGGCAGAGGAAGCGGCGCGCAATCTCGTAGGCCGTGGCGTTGTCTTGCGTGAAGACGATCGCGCGGTCGTCCTTGTGCTCCACGAGCAGATGACCCAGGTAATCCAGCTTGCCGCGCGCGGCGAACGAGAGCGCGCGTTGTATGCGGTATGCACGCATTGCGCGTTGCCCCTCCGCGGTGCGCGACGACATCATCACGAACTGACCCCAGCCGGACTTCTGGCTCATGCGGATGCCGCATGACTTCACGAACCCCCGGTAAATCCCGCGTTCTTCGTCGTAGAGGACGCGCTCGTCCGGCATGAGGGACACCGCGACCTGCTCGACCTCGTACTCGGCCAGGTACTCGCCGGCGAGATCTTTGATGTCCTTCCGGTACACGGTGTCGCCGACGAGCTCCGTGAGCAATGACTCGCGACCGTCGGCGCGCTCGGGTGTCGCGGTGAGCCCGAGCCTGAACGGCGCGATAGAGAGGCGCGCAGCGTGCGCGTACGCGGGGCCGGGCAAGTGGTGAACCTCGTCGAACACGACGAGGCCGAAGCGCGCACCAAGATTCGCCATCTGGAGATGCGCCGAGTCGTACGTCGTGACCGTGAGCGAACGCACGTCGTGCTCACCGCCACCGACGAGCCCGACCTCTTCGCCGAACGTCGCCCGCAGCAGGTCGTACCACTGGCGGACCAGATCGAGCGTCGGCGCCACAACCAGCGTGTCGCGCTTCTTCGCCGCGATCGCCATCACGGCGACGTGCGTCTTCCCCGCTCCCGTCGGCAGCACCACGACGCCGCGGCCGCCGTTCGACGTCCACGCGGAGAGCGCCTCCTCCTGGAATGGTCGCGGCGTCTTGTGCACGAACAGCGCGCCCTCTCGTTCGCCGTAGCGACGCGCAAGATCCTCGTACGGCGTCTTCGACGCGATGAGCGCGCGCACGATCGCGGCATACGCTTGGCCCGGGGCGCGCAGACATGCCGTGCGCTCGTCCCACGCACACGAAGGCAGCGCGAGCGCGCGAGCCGCGCCACGGACCTCGAGCGTGCCTGACGCAAACACGAGATCGATCATCGATAGGTCGCCGTAGCCATGTCCGTCTCCAGGGCGTCGATGCTACCCGTGATAGTAAGGAGAGGTGATAGGACGCGGCAAAAATCACCGGAAAATCAGCCTCGCGCGCGGTGTGCCCCTAGCGATGCACGGTCGGCGCTAGCAGTGACAGCGTGGTCTCGCCGACTGACAGCGCGCTCACCGGGAGATCGAGCTCGATCATGGCCGTGACGCCGAGCGCCAGCGCCGTCATGAGCGTCGTTACCTGCTCCGGTGTCACGTCCCTGCGGAGCGCCTTCCGCGAGAGATCGCGCGTGAGACCGTCCGCGATGAGGTGCTGCGCCTTCTTCACCATAGCCCGGTAGCGTTGCCCCACGACACTGGAGCGCTGGCAGGCCTCCATGAGATGGTGAAAGCGAATCGCCTTGCCGCCGTGGACCGCGGCGTTGCGCGCGTCGGCGGCCATGCAGAAGAAGCGCACCGCCTGGGCGACGCCTCCGCTCTCGAACGATGCGGCGGACGTGAGCACGTCGAGGAACTGGCCGAGGACATGGTCCATCACAGAGACCAGGAAGTCCTCTCGATCCTTGAAGTGCACGTAGAACGCGCCGCGCGTGAAACCGGCGCGCGCGCAGATCTGATCGAGGCTCGGCGCCTCGAGCCCGTGCTCCGACAGCTCCAAAAGACCGGCCGCGAGCAGCGCCTGACGCGTCTCTTTTTTCTGGAGATCGCGGTCCGCAGGCTTGACCCGGACAGGCTGACGAGGGGCGCTCTTTCGGGGCATCGGTTTGACATACCAGCTCGTATGTGACAAGAGAAGGCCACATACGAGTTCGTATGTGAAAGAGGAATCCCCGATGAGTGTTCAGAAGATCGTCCTCGTCACCGGCGCCAGCTCCGGAATCGGTCGCGCGGCCGCGCTCTCGCTCGCGCGAAGCGGCTACTGGGTGTTTGCGGGAGCCAGGCGAATGGCTGCGCTGGAGGCGCTCAGTGCGGAGCTCGCCGATGCCGCTGACGTGAAGCACCGGGGCCGTATCACGCCGCTGTCGCTCGACATGGACGACCCGAAGAGCATCGCAGACGCTGTCGCTGCCATCGGCGCGGCCACGGACGGCTACGGCGTGGACGTGCTGGTGAACAACGCAGGCTTCGCGACCGCCGGTGCGCTCGCAGAGCTGGGTGATGCGGACCTGCGAGCGCAGTTCGAGACGAACGTCTTCGGCTTGATGTCACTGACGCGCGCGCTCTTGCCGGCGATGTTCGAGCGACGCGCAGGCCGCGTGATCAACGTGAGCAGCGTGAGCGGGCGCATTCCAGCGCCGATGCTGGGCGCCTACCACGCCAGCAAGTAC
>JANXLV010000363.1 GCA_025355005.1 Myxococcales bacterium
CGCTGCCTCTACTGTGGCACCAGCAATTTCGTGGAGTGCCAGGTCTGTCTGTGCGGCGCGCCGCTTCCGCCCGCCATGCCGGAGCCGCCGACGCCGCCGCTTCCATGTCCGCGCTGCACGTCGGCAGAGCTCACGCACACGCCGAACGACCCAGAGCAATACGGCCACCACTGTGCATCGTGCGGCGGGCTCTTCGTCGGGGCGAACGACTGGACGAAGCTGCTCACGACCACCACCGCAATGGAGGCAGCCGCCATCGACAGCACGAGCGCCACGCCGCTCTCGGGCTTGCAGCTGTTCCCGATGGCGGCATGTCCGGCGTGTCGCACCACGATGGACCGCGCCACCTTCGCAGCCCGCTCTGGCATCTCGGTCGATGTGTGTAACGTGCACGGAATTTGGTTCGACGCAGGCGAGCTCCTCCAGACGGTTCGGTGGCTCTCCGAAGGTCAAAACCCCGTGGAGCGGATGGATCCGATCCTCGAGCTGCGGCTGCCATCGTCCGTCCAGCGGCCCGCGGAGACCGGCAACGATGTCTATACGCGGCTCGCCGCCGCCGGCAACCTGCTCACGCTGCGTCGCATGTTCCCCTGGCAGTGAAGGGCCGTTCCCCTGGCAGTGAAGGTCGACTAGCCTCGGGCTCCATGCTCCTCGTCATCGACGTCGGCAACACGAACATCGTCTTCGGCCTCTTCGAGGGCGACAAGCTCGCGCACCAGTTCCGCGTGGAGTCCAGCCGCGGTCGCACTGCGGACGAGTACCGTGTCACGCTGCTCTCGCTCCTCTCCATGAACGGGATCGAGGCATCGCGCGTGACGGCTGGCATCGTGGCGAGCGTGGTGCCGCCGCTCACAGAGCCCATGGTCAGGCTAGTGCAGCAAGCGTTCGGCAAGGAGGCGCTCGTGGTGGGCGCCGGTGTTCGCTCCGGCATGCCCATCCTGGTGGAGAACCCGCGTGAGGTGGGCGCGGATCGCATCGTGAACGCCGTCGCCGCGTATGCGCGCTTCCAGAAGGAAGTCATCGTCGTGGACTTCGGCACTGCGACCACGTTCGACTGTGTCTCCAGCAAGGGCGAGTACCTCGGTGGCGTCATCGCGCCGGGAATTCAGATCAGCGCGGATGCCTTGTTTTCCCGCGCGGCGAAGCTCCCTCGCGTGGAGGTCGCGCTCCCGCCGAAGGTCATCGGGCGCAACACCGTGCACTCGATGCAGTCCGGAATCGTCTACGGCTACGTCGGCCTCGTCGACGGCCTGGTCGAGCGGCTGAAGGCGGACATGGGACAGGACTGCGCCGTGATCGCCACGGGCGGGCTCGCAGGCCTCATCGCGCCGCTCACGCGGACGGTCCCCATCACCGATGACGAGCTCACCTTGACGGGTCTTCGCATCCTCTACGAGCGCAACGTCGCCCCATGACGGCTGCGAACGGCGCGGCCACGGCGATGCCGCGCGCCCGGACCGCGCTCGCGCTGTCGTTGTCCGTGCTCCTCCTCCTCATCGCGGTGGGTCTGTCGCTCGCGTTCGGTGAGGTGGACAGCAAGTGGAGCGTGATCGTGGCCGTGCGGCTTCCGCGCGTGCTGCTCGGTGTCGTGGCGGGCGCAGGGCTCTCGGCGGTGGGCGTTGCGTTGCAGGCGCTGCTTCGGAACCCGCTCGCCGAGCCGTACGTGCTGGGCGTGTCGGGTGGCTCCGCGCTCGGCGCCGTGATCGTGATCTCGCTCGGGCTCACGGAGCTCACCTTCGTGGGCGCATCGCTCATCCCGGTCGCTGCGCTTCTCGGGGGTCTGCTCGCCACGGGCATCGTCTACGCGCTCGCGAGGCAGGGGCGCGGAAATGCGGTCAGTCTGCTCCTGTCGGGCGTGATCGTGAACGCGATCGCCTCCGCTGCGATCACGTTCATCAAGACGCTCGTCACAGCCGGCACCGCGCAGGAGATGCTGTACTGGTTGATGGGTTTTCTGGACGCTCCGTCGTCCACGTCGCTCGCCTTCGTGGCGGCGTATGTAGCGCTCGGGCTCGCGGTGCTCGTGATGGATTCAGGCAAGCTGAACCTGCTCGCGCTCGGGCCCAGCGCAGCGGAGAACCTGGGGCTCGACGTGCGCGCGCTCTCGCTCCGAACGCTGCTCGCGTGCTCGCTCATCGTGGGCGCCATCACCAGTGCGTCTGGAATGATCGGGTTCATCGGCCTCATCGTCCCGCATGCCGTGCGACGGATCGCAGGCCCCGACATCCGTGTGGTGTTGCCCGCTTCGATCATCGGCGGCGGCGCGACGCTGGTGCTCTGCGATCTGGTCTCGCGTCTGGGCTTTCGCCTGCTCGAGCGCCAGACGCCGGTCGGCGCGGTGACGGCGCTCATCGGCGGCCCGCTCTTCCTGGTCATTCTCTGGCGAAGCCGCGCCCGTATGTCGTGAGTCAGAACGAGCGCGAGAAGATCGGAACGGTCTGCCTCGCGGGTCCCTGCGCAGCGCGCTCGAATGCGGTCGGCGTATGCCAGACGGGCGCGCGCACGAAGCGATCGTCCACCGCCTCTGTGCCGGGCAATCGCGTGAGGTAGCCGGTCTTCGTGGTGACGTCGGTGTTGCCCGACCTGAAGAACACGACCACGCCGCCGATGCCGAGGCCGAGGCTAACACCCGTGATCACGAGACCGACGACGAGGACGCCGTCAGCGCTGTTCCTACCGGAAACGGTGGAAGCGCCCTCCAGGAGGAGGCCGACGAAGTCCACGAAGCCGCCGACCACGACCCCCAGCGCCCCCACGATGATCATCGCGACGCCGCCGATCTTTCCGCCGTCGCTCGGCGGGTCCACGTCGATGATGACGGTCTGCCCGGCCTGTCCGTTGAGCTTCACCGCCGTCGTCTTCGAGTTTGCAGCGGAGATCATGTAGTCATCGGCGAGCGGCATCTCCATGTCGCATGGAGCGTCGCACGCGCGCAGGAACGACTGCCCACCGCGCGGTCGCCGCTGCAGCGACGCAAGCACGGGCGAGTTGATGTGCACCTTCACCGTCGGTCCCGTCGCGGGCGGGAGCGTCTCCGGCGGCGCGGTGGTTGGAACGGGCGGCGGCGCGGTGGTCGGTGCGGTGGTGGGCGCAGCCGTGGGCGGCGGCTTCGGGGCAGCGGGCGGAAGGGGAGCGGGCTCGGCCCCGGAGGCGGGCATCACGCGATCGATGTCGCCCCATTCGAAGCGACGCGCCTCACCGCTCTTGAAGCGAATAGTCACGTGATCGCCCGGCATGATGTCGATCACCTGACCGCGGACTTTGCTTCCGTTCTTGAAGAGCACGTCCTGCGCGGCCGTGTCGACCGGCGTGGGATCCGCCGCGAACGCCGCATACGGAGCCGCCAGGGAGAGGACCGTGACCAGACAGCAGAGTCGCCGCTTCAACATGCATCCTGTTTATCGCCGGGTTTGCGCCGGAAACAAACGTCTTTCACGCTCAGATGCACTGCTCTTTGTAATGCTTCACGCCTTTGGCGTCGTAATAGTACGGCGGCGAGCAGGGGTCCGCGACCTTCGGCGCGGATACCACCGGCGGCGGGACGGCGACTGGCTGGATGGTGCGGACCGGCGGAGGTCTCGAGATGCCGCCACCGTTTCCGTTTCTCGGAACGATCGCGACCTGTCCATTGCCCGGAGGCACGGTGCCAGCAGTGGCAGGAGCGGCGACGACGCTCGCAGCACCAGCATCCATTTCTAGATCCAGACCGCCGCTCGTCACGCCGGTGTTCACCAGACCGTTCTGTGTTGGAGCGGTGGTGGGGCTGGTCTGGCCCGTCTGTGCAAGCGATGCAGAATCCGCGGGCGCAGTGTCTGCGGCCGAGCGGCTGCGGATCTTCCACGCACTCACGCCCGCGATCAGCGCGAGCATCAGCAGGACCAAGCTGAGCGCCGCGCCCGCGATGGTGCGGCGCTGACGAACCTGATCCACGTTGTGCGCGCCGGTGGAGACGGAGATGGTCGAAGGCTGAGTAACGGGCGGGTCGACGCTGATGCGCGCGGTGGACCCGAAGCCCGCTGCGCCGAACCCGGACATCGAAGGACGTGCGCTGCTGCTGCTACCAAGTCCGGTTCCGCTGCCTGCCGCCGCCGGGAACTGCGGGCCGCTCTGCGCCGATCTGGGCGCGAACGCCAAGGCCTTTTCGTTGTCGACCGCGCTCGTCGATGACTCGATCTCGGAGACCTTCGCCGCGCGGTTGTGGAGGACGTCGCGGGCGACCGCTTGCACCCACTCGCTGACCTCGAATGCGGTGCCGGGCTGGACAGTGCGCTCCAGCTCGATCGCCATCTCCTGCGCGGTCGCGTAGCGATTGTCTGGATTCATGTCGAGCGCGCGCATCACGACGCGATCCAGCGACTCGAGATCACGCAAGGCGCGATCGGTCATCGTGGTCTTCATGTCGCCCGCAAGCACCTGGCTCGGCGGCTTCACGCGGCCCTCGAGGATGCGCGTGATCACGACGCCCTCGTTGTCACCGCCGAAGAGCCGCTCTCCGGTGATGACCTCCCAGAGCACGATACCCGCGGAGTAGACGTCGGCCGCGCGCGTGACGTTGCCGCCACGCAGCTGCTCCGGCGGCATGTACGAGAGCTTGCCCTTGATCTGCCCTTCGCGCGTGTGCTGCGTGCGCCCGGCGGCCTTGGCCACGCCGAAGTCCAGGATCTTCGGGATGCCGTCGGTGCCGACGAGGATGTTCTGCGGCGAGACGTCGCGGTGCACGATGCCCAGCGGTTGGCCGCGCTCGTCCGTGGCCTCGTGCGCGGCGTGCAGACCGTGAAGGGTGCCCGCCATCACCGACGAGATGATGCGCATGGACGGGCGACGCCCCTGCTGACTGCGCGTGAGCTTCGCGAGCGATTCGCCGGCGACGTACTCCATGACGAGGAAGAGCTCGCCCTCGATGGCCACGACGTCGAGCGTGGGAACGACGTTGGGGTGGCGAATGCGCGCGGCGAGTCGCGCTTCGTCCAGGAACATGGAGACGAACTCCGGGTCCGCGGCGTACTGCGCGTGCAGCCGCTTGATCGCGACCGTGCGCGAGAAGCCAACGGGTCCGAGCAGCCGCCCGAAATGGACAGTTGCCATTCCGCCCGCAGCGATGGCTCCGTGGAGGGCGTAGCGCCCCACCACACGGATCCCCCCGTTCTCCGCAACGCCTGCCACCTTGGTAGGCTATCTCACCGAACGCAAAAGGGGGAATTGCGCGGTGAGCTGAACGGATGGCGCCCCCTTTCCCCCTTCACGAGAGAGCTTCACGAGGGATATCCAACGCGAGCTAACGACAGCTGCGGGCCCGATTTCGCCCGATTTCGCCGATTTTACCGATTGGTTATTTGGGAAGCGCCGCCTGGAGAGCGGCCTGCTGCTGCGCCAACATCTGCGCGATGGCGCGCGAGCGCTCGATGGCGAACTGCTTCACCTCGCGGTTCGAAGACGTGGCGAGCTTGTTCAAGAGCGCCGTCAGCTTCTGCATGTCCTTGGCCTGGAAGAGCGCCTCGAAGTAGTTGTGCGCGATGCGCACGTCCGTCTGCATGAGTGCCTCGTGCGGCGCGAGGAGCTTCACGACCTCCTCGAGCTTGCCCATCTGACCGTGCAGCGCAGAGAGGCAGAGCAGCGCGAGCGGATCGTTCGGCGAGCGCTCCACGCCCTTCTTCGCCAGCACGACGGCCTTGTCGCGCGTCGCCTCCTCGTTCGCGAAGAAGCCCTGCAGCGCGACGTAGGGCGCCGCGGTCTTCGAGTTGACGGGCGCGTTGGCGAGCTCCTCGACGGCGGCGATCGCCTTCTCGTCGCTCTTCTCGTGCTCCTTCACGAAGTTGAAGAGGTAGGCCCAGCCATCCACCGCGTTCGGCTGGATCTGGATCGCCTGCTCCGCGAAGTCGCGCTCGGCCTTGTGGTCTTCCTTCTTGTGCGCGAGCTTCGCGAGGTGCAGCGCCGGGTACGGGTTGCCCTTCATCAGGTTGAGCGCGCCCTTCAGCGTGCCCTCCGCCTTCTCGAGCTTGTCCTGCGCGAGCTGCACGACCCCGAGCGCGAGCCAGTCCTCGCCGTCGCCGCCGCGCGCGACGATCTTCGAGAGCACGGTCTCCGCCTTCGCGTGGCGCTCGTGCTTCATGAGCTCCTGCGCGAACACGCGGCCGCGCATCAGGTCTTCCTGGTTCTCGGTCCAGTGCTTCTCGAGCCCGCCGAGGAGGTCCTCGAGGCCGATCGCGATCGGGCGCCCCTGATCGTCCTGCACCTGCACCGCGGGGCCGTTGAACCCGAGCAGCTTCCACACCTCGTCCATCTGCAGCGCGACGGGGCCGTCGACGACCTTCTTGGTCATCTCCGCGCCGTTCGGGCCGATCGGGATCAGCACCATCGCGTTGCCGGGCACGCCGTTCGGGAAGGCCGTGATGGGCGCGAGGATGGCGGCGCCGCCGGTGAGAGAAATGCCGCCTGCGTTCTGGGGAGGGTTCGACTGGCTCATGGGGTGCCGGAAGCTACCACAGGCACGGTTTCCGACAATGGTGGACGCTCCTCGAATCGAAGGCTCAGGAGGAAGCTCCGCCCGGGAAGCGGATACTGGAACAGGTCCCCGACGGGCGCTGTCGTCGGGCCAGTCGCGCCGTCGTAGGTGACCGATCGAACATCGAAGAGATTGCGCAGATCCAGCGCGAGCGTCGTCCTTCCCACGCTCCCCGCGCCGAGCGCTCCAGGTAACGCGACCCGCACGCCCGCGGAGGTGAAGAAGCGCGGCGGGACCACGACACTTCCCTTGTTGTCCGCGGTGATGCCCGACACGAAGTCGCCGCCGATGCGTCCGCGAACGGGACCCACGGTGTATCCGAGGTCCATCACCAGGTCGTTCGCCGGTCTGCCGGGCAGCGGCGGGCGCTCGCACGTGAGGCTCGTTGCGGTGCAGTCCTGCTCGTTCTCCGTCGCGAGGCCCGTGTAAGATGCACGTAATTCACCGTGGCCTAGCCGCGCCTCTGCCTCTGCCTCCACGCCGAGGAGTCGCGCCCGTCCGATGTTCTCGGCCTTCACACGCCCGTTGGCGCCTTGCGGAATGAACACGATGAGATCGTTTGCCCACGTCGCGAACGCGGCGAGCTCTGCGCGGAGGCGCACGGGACCGAGCGACGCACGCGTGTGCGCGCCCATGTCGACGGTCGCCGCGGACTCGGGCCGGAGCGTGGGATCGCCAATGAACGTCCCGCGATTGCCATAGCGTTCCACGAAGCTTGCGGGACGAGAGACCGCGCCGCCGTGGGTCGCGACGACGAAGGGCCCGACCGCGGTCTCGAGGCCAAGGTGACCCGTGGGAACGAAGTCGCTCCTGGATTGCACGGTCGGGTCGTCGCTGCCGTCCACGGTGTGATCGAGGCGCCCGCTGGCCGCGATCCGCACGTCGTGAAGCATGTATCCTGCATCCAATGCGAGGCCCATCTGCCCGCGCGTGGCGGAAGGCGGCGTCGCGAGAGGCCCTTGCCACGAACCGGGGGCGAATCGTTCGCCGGAGCCATCCAGCCGTACGTCGGCGAGCGCGCCAGCCGCGGGGTGAACGCGGAGCCCAGTGCTCGCGCCCGCTGCGACGATCAGGTCGTTCGTGTGCGTCGGTCCCAGCGCCGCCGAAAAATCGCGCGGGTCGTCCGAGATGGAGATCCCTTCGCGGCGCGCCCACACGCGCGTTATCTCCGCGCCGCTCGCGAGAGGGAGCGAGAGCTCGAGGCCTGACATCAAGCGGTTTGCGTCGAGCCGCGCGAAGGTCGTGGGCACCTCCGCGGTGCCGGGCAGCCGTTGTCTGCGCGACTGAGCAAGCGCCGTGATCGTGAGCGCGCCTTCCTTCCCGCCGAGATGCACGGGCATGCCCACCGACGCGAGCGCACTCACCGCCGCGTGCCCAGCGTTCTCACGCGTCACCGTCTTGCCGGAGTTGAAGGACTCGTAGTTGAAGTCGTCGTCGGAGCGGGATGCGGAGACCGCGGTCGACACGCGCAGGTCACCGATCGCGCGCACGTCACCGATGCGCAGTCGACGCGAACCGAAGGAGCCCACTGCGCTCCACACCTCCGTGCGTTCAGCGGCGCGCAGGCTCGGCGCGTCGAGCACGAGCACGCCGCCGAGCGATCCGCGACCGATGCTCGCGGGCGCGAACGACCGATACACGCGCGCACGCGCACCAGGCCACAGCGGCAACGCGGAGAGATCCAGCGTGGGGTCGGCGCCGCCCGACAGCGGTACGCCCGCGAGATAGATCGCGACCTCCGTGGAGCTGGTGCCGCGAATCGAGAGCGTGGAGAACGAGTCGTCCGCACCGAGCCGGCGCACGTGCACCCCCGGAGAGGCCTCGATCAGGCTCGCGGCATCCGTGACCTCGCGTGTTGCGTCGTCCATGCGCCGCTCCGATACGAAGCCCGCGGGTTGCGGCTCGCGGACGCGCACCTCCGGGAGCTCGTCCTCATCCGCGCGTGCCGTCGCCGGAGCCAGTACGATGGCGGCGGCGAGGACGACGGCGGCTGCGTGGTGCTCCCACATGGGGGGCCAAGATCTAGGCTGTCCGTTGCGAGCACAAACCAAAAAAGAGGGCTAAGCTTTCCAGAGCATGTCGATCGCTCCGTATTTGCTCGCCATCCTCGGCCTGGCCGCTCTCATGGTCGTCCACGAAGCGGGACACTACTTCGCGGCGCGGCGATTCGGGATGCGCGTGACGCGCTTCTCCATCGGCTTCGGGCCGACTATCGTGAAGCACAAGCCGAAGGGCTCCGACACCGTCTTCCAGATCGCGATCATCCCGTTCCTCGCGTACGTGCAGATCGCGGGCATGAACCCGTTCGAGGAGAGCGATCCGAAGGACAAGGGCAGCTACGCGAACGCCTCGTTGATGGGGCGCATCATCACCATCGCCGCCGGTCCCGCCGCCAACTACGTGTTCGCGTCGGTGCTCATGTTCGTCGGCTTCATGCTCGGTGGTCACACCGTCGTCGACGAGACCAGCATGCGCGTGAACCCTTCGCCGGATGGTCCCGCCGCGCAGGCCGGCATCGTCACGGGCGACCGCATCCTGAGCGTGAACGGCACTGCGGTTCACGACTGGGACGAGCTGAAGGCTGCCGTCGGCGCGCACGCGGGCGACCCCATCGACGTGGAGATCGAGCGCGACGGCAAGCCGATCCACCTCAAGGCCACGCCTGGCGCCGACGGCGAACGCAAGGGCAAGATCATGGTGGGCCCGGTGTACTACGTCGCGAAGGTGGGCGTGGGTGAGGCCGCGAAGCTCTCCGTCACGGAGCCGCCGAAGGTGGTCTACGCCCTCGTGCGCGGGCTCGGGCGCATGCTCACGTTCAAGGAGAAGCCGGAGCTCTCTGGCCCCGTGGGCATCGTCAAGGAGACCGCCGGCGCCGTACGTACGGGGGCGGGGGACGCGTTCAAGCTGCTCGGCGCGATCAGCGCATACCTGGGCGGCTTCAACCTTCTGCCGTTCCCCGCGCTGGACGGCGGGCGCCTCATCTTCCTCGGCTACGAGGCCGCCTCGCGTCGCAAGGCCGACGCAAAGATGGAGGCCAAGGTCCACGCGATCGGCCTCTTGATGTTCCTCACGCTCATCGCGTTCGTGACGTACGGCGAAGTGTTCGCGAAGCACTGAGAGTCCAGTGCGAGGCTAGTGCATTGCGCATAGGAATGCAGACATGGGGCACGGAGGGGGACGTGCGCCCGTTCTTCGCGCTCGCGGAGGAGCTCCAGGACCGCGGGCACACGGTGCGTGTATTGTACACTAATGTGGAAGGGCGGGACTTCTCGGAGCTCGCGGCGCAAGGCGGCATCCAAGCCGCGTCGGTGGGGGCGGACTACTTCCGGAACAACCAGCCGCGCATCCGTGCGTTGGTGAACGAGGTCTTCGCGGCCAACAATCCCTTCCAGCAGGCGCGCCTCCTCATCCGCGAGATGTTGAATCCCGTCGCGTCCGAGATGCTCGACGCGGGACTCGAGCTCACGCGCGAGTCTGATGTGATGGTGGCGCACTTCATGTCTCATCCCACCGTGACGGCGGCGTTGTCGATGAAGCGGCCGATCGTGTCAGTGGCGCTCGCGCCGATCTTCGAGACGCTGGAGATCCCGCCGCCGGGCGCACCGAACATGGGCACCGTGGGCAACTGGCTCCTGTGGCGCCTCGCGTCGGCCGTGCTCAATTCGGCGTTGCGTGAGTCGGTGAACGGGCTGCGCGTGCGCTGCGGGCTCCCGTACAGGCGCGACCTGATGCGATACGCGCTTTCGGACATGACGCTCGCGCTCGTGTGCATGTCGCCGTCGCTGCTCTCGCCGAGCGCGCGCTGGCCGTCGCATTTGAAGCTCACGGGCTTCCTCTCACCGAAGCCAAGAGCGACGTCGTGGATGCCGGACGCGGACCTCCGCGCGTTCCTCGACGCAGGTGACGCGCCGCTCTTCGCGTCGTTCGGCAGCATGTTCTCGCTCGACGACGTACGCACCATGGAGTCCGTCTCCGCGATCGTCGATGGCTGCACGCTCGCCGGCGTGCGCGCCGTGATCCAGGCGCCGGACGCGATCGCGAGCACATTCGCGCGGAGCCCGCGCATCTTCTTCTCGAAGCGCGCGCCGCACGACCAGCTGTTCCCGCTGTGCAGCGCGATCGTGCACCACGGCGGAGCGGGCACCACGCAGTCGGCGCTCATCGCGGGCCGCCCGTCGGTGATCGTCCCGCACGCGGCCGACCAGAAGTTCTGGGCGGACACGTTGCATGCGCGCGGCGCCGCGACGAAGCCGCTGCACCGGCGGAGCCTCACTGCGCGCGCGCTCGCGCAGCGGATCACCGAGGTGTGTTCCAGTGTCCGCCTCCGCGCACGTGCCGCCACGCTCGGCGAAGCGCTCGCGAAGGAGAACGGCGCACGCACGGCCGCGGAGCACATCGAACGCGAATGCGTTAGGCTTTGCAGATGACCTCGGTCGTCTCTCGACGGATGGCGTCGGCGCTCGTCGCCGTGCTGGGCGTCGCGCTCTTGGGCGCGGGCTGCGACGCAGGTTACTCCGTGGATCAGAGCGAAGGGGCCGACGCGTCCCCGCTGAAGGACGGAGCTTCGTCGACAACGACTGACGGCGGATCGGACGCGAACCCAACTCCGAAGGATGCAGCCGTCGTCGACGCTAGCACCGCGCTCGACCTCGGCACCGGTGCAGATGGCGCCTTCACCGCGATGGTGTCCAACCTGAACTACACCTGCTTCCAGCGCATGTTCGGGACCGCGGGCAGCACGACCTTGGCTTCGAGCGGACCCGGGAAGCTGGATGCCAACAAGCTACCGCCAGGCACCGTGCTCTTCATTCATCAGACGCAGGGCGTGGGCGCAGGCAACTACGAGCTCGCGACGATACAGAGCGTCTCGGCGCAGAAGGCCGTCGTCCTGGCGAAGCCGCTTGCTCACACGTACGCGGAGCCAGGCGCGCAGGCGATCGTCGTGCGGCAGTACACTGACTTCACGATCGGCATGGCGCAGACCGTGGACGTGCCAGCGTGGGATGGGCAGTGCGGAGGCATCCTCCCGTTCCGCGCCACCGGCACCGTGAGCATCGCAGGCGCGCTGCAGGTCAGCGGCCACGGCTTCCGCAGCAACACGCACGGTTGCGTCGCGGGCGGCCCGCCCTACGAATGCAACCAGGTGACGCCCGACACGGGCTCGGCGAACGGCTTCGCTGGCGAGTCGGAGGTCGGCGCCTATGTGCAACTGAACACCGCGCACGGCAGCGGCGGTGGCGGTGGCATGGACGGCAGCGACTGCGGCATGGGCGGCGGCGGCAGTCACGCCACGGCCGGTACTCCCGGTCCGAACGGCGGAGGCCAGCTTCCCTGTCGCACGACGAAGCAGAGCGGTGGTGCTGCGGGCCTCGTGAGCGGCGTCGCCGATCTGTCGCAGTCGCTCCTGTTCGGAGGCGCTGGTGGTGAAGGCGGCGCTGATGAGGACGGCGCGTCGCCGGGCCCCGGCGGCAACGGTGGTGGGATCATCTTCATCGCGGCGAAGCAGATCCTCGTAAGCGGCACCATCGCCGCGGATGGCGCAGTGGGCGGCGCGGGCGTCGCGTCCGGCGCGTGCGGCGGCACCGGCACTGGCATGGGCGGCGGTGGCGGCGGCGCAGGCGGCAGCATTCGTCTTGCTGGTTATGCGGTCGACGTCTCCCTGGGGAAGGTCAGCGCGCGCGGCGGCACGGGCGGCGCATGCGGCGGCGCGTCGACTTCCGTGGGCGGAGTCGGCGGCGCGGGGCGCATCGGCGTGCTCTCCCCGTCCACGACGGGCAGCACGACGCCGGCGTTTGATCCGAACTGACCGCGCGCCGTGTCTCAGGTCCCCATTTTTTTCGCCATCTCAGCGCCGAGCGTGGCCGCGCGGTTCGTCGCGCACTCCACTGCATCGATCAGCGTCTTGCGCAGCGCGCCGGACTCCAGCGTGTGCAGTCCTGCGATCGCAGTGCCACCTGGGCTCGTGACCATGTCCTTCAGACGCCCCGGATGCTCACCCGTCTCGAGCAGGAGCTTCGCGGAGCCGTACACCGTCTGCGCGGCCAGCATGAGCGCCGTGTCGCGATGGAGGCCGACCTTCACGCCACCATCCGCGAGCGCCTCGATGATGAGGAACACATACGCGGGGCCGCTGCCCGATAGCCCCGTGACCGCGTCCAGTAGCGACTCATCCAGAGTGACCACCTTGCCGACAGCCTCGAACAGGCGCGTCGCAGTGGCCTCGTCTTCGTCGGTGGCGTGCGTGCCGCGCGCGATGGCGGTGGCTCCTGCGAGCGCGGTCGCAGGTGTGTTCGGCATGGCGCGGATGACGCGCGTGCCCTTCGGAAGCCTGCCCTCGAGCGCGACGATGGGAACACCTGCCGCAACGGAGATGACCAGCGTGGACGCAGGAATGTCCGCGGCGATCTCCGCGAGCACCTTGTCCACGACCTGCGGCTTCACCGAGAGCACCAGCACGCGACTCTTCTTCACGAGCGCGTGGTTGTCGTGCGTGGTGTCGATGCCGTGGGCGGACGAGAGCCACTTGCGGCGGTCCTCCTTCGCGTCGCTCGCGATGATGTGATCCTTGTACGCCGCGTTGGACGTGATGAGGCCGCGGATGAGCGCGCCTGCCATGTTGCCACCGCCCAGAAAACCGATCGTGTCCATGCTCACCCTCCCATCGGGAACGCCGCGGGGGCGAGCACGTCGGCAAACCAGTCGTCGATCGTCTTACGTGCGGCTGCTCCATCGAAGCCGATGTCCGAAGCGACGCGATCATGTCGCGCGCGAAGGAGCGCCCTGCGCCCCATGGTCGGATCCTCGAACAGGCCGGCGGCCCACGCGAGCGCGAGCACCGTGGCCTTGTCGTCGGAGGCGAGCCCGGTGTACCGGCGCCCCAGCACGACCGGCGAGCCGTGTCCCACCTGCGCGAGCACCTCGTCGCGGTGACGACGCGGCAAGAGCAACGAGCCCGCATGCGAAGCGAGCGTCACGCCGATGCCCGGCGCGCGATCCGACAGCACGAAGCGGATCGCATCCACCGCAGCGGCGCCCACGTTGCGTCGTGCATCCACGCGCGCCATTGCGTCGGTGCGCATCTGCTCCACCTCGACCTGCGGCACTGCGAGCTTCTGCGAGATGGTCCGGACCACGTGCTCTTCACGCGGGTCGATCTTGTCCCACGCGGACGCGTGCCATGCACCGCGGATGAGCGCACGCACGACCGCGGCGTCGATCTCGCCGTACACGTCCAGCTGCTCCACCGGGATCGCGTTCTCCGTGTACAGCGGCGCCGAGTCCTCTTGCGACAGACCCAGGCAACCGATGAGCGCAGCGAGCGTCCGGCCCTCTTCCACGTCCAGCGGTCCGTCCGCGGCGAAGACCGCGCGCAGCACGCGCACCGCGAGCGTTCCGAAGCGCTTCACGCGCTGCACGTCCTTGTCGCTTGGCTTGGAGGAGAAGAGAGAACGAAGTCCGCGCGCGCCGGCTTCGAGCGTGATGCGCTCGCGGATGACGTCGCCCATGGGCATGAACGTGGGAGCGTAGACGGGCGCCATCATGCGCGTCATCTCGACCACCCAGTGGTCGAAGTCCGCCAGCATACGGATCAGTGTCCGTCCGCCGAGCAGCCCCGCATACGCCTCACCGCGACGCTTGCCGAGCTGGTCGAGCGACTCGGTGCCTCCACCGGCCGCGAGCGTGAAGATCGCATCCTCCGCGAGCGTCGAAACGAGCACGGAGAGTGTGGCGGTCCTGGGATCGCCGAGCGGAGCATACGCGTCCATCGTCATGGGCTGGCAGCCTACCCGGGACCTCCCCTGCAGGGAAGTTGGCCCGTTCATTCCGTGTCTGCAAGGTGTAGCGATCATGCATCATAGAGCCGTCCTCGCAGCTGCATTGCTCGGCCTTTCGGCCGCGGCCCCGTGTCTCGTCGCGTGCATGGATATCAGCACGGGCGCCAGCAAGGACGCAGGCGCCGCGTCGGATGCGGCCGCCGCGGCCACGGTGACGGAAGGCGGAGTGGTCTCCGCGCCCGGAGTCACCGGCGTCAACTGCGCGATGGACACGTCTCTCGGTATCTCGCTCTGCCAGTCCACGACGCAGTGCCCGGCCGTCATCATCGACCAGAGCGTGTATCCCGGCTGCGGCTGGCGCATCGTCGGCAACATCGCGGACCTGCAGTGTGACTGCAACGGTCTGCTTTGCCCCATCGGCACGCCCACCACGTGCGGCCAGGCCACGGACCTCATCGCAGCCCAGTCGCAAGGGACCGTCTGTCAGGGCATCGCCGAAGGACGCTGCACGAATCCCGCGAGCACGGGCGGTGGCTCCGGCGGCGGCGGCACCCCGAGCAGCTGCGACAAGAATTGCGCGGCCGACTGCGCCGGCAACGCCAGCTGCCTCATGCTCTGCGGTTGTTGATCACACGCGAGCGATCACACAAGCGAGGCGCGAGCGTTCTTGGCTGCTTCGTCTCGCTCTTTGAGCGACTCGAGGATGATGACGGCGGTCTCTTCGATCGCGCGGCCCGTGACGTCGATCACCGGCCACTGCGGGTGCTTCGCGAAGACTTGCTGCGCGTACTCGAGCTCCTGCTTCACTTGCTCCTTGAGGCCGTACGCAGCGTCCACGCTCATGCCGAGCTGACGGAGGCGCGCCTTCCGGATCTCCACCAGCGGATCGAGCCCGATGGTGAGACCGACGCAGCGATCCTGGCTCGCCTCTTCCAGCTCCGGCGGCGTCTCCACGCCCATCACGAGCGGCAGGTTCGCGACCTTCAGACCGCGCTGAGCGAGCAGCGTGGAGAGCGGCGTCTTCGACGTGCGGCTCACGCCCACGAGCACGAGGTCCGCCTTCTTGAAGTTGCGCGGCTCCTTGCCGTCGTCGCTCTTGACGGTGAACTCCACCGCCTCGATGCGGCGGAAGTATTCGTCGGACAGCGGCAGCATCCCGCTCGGCATGTTGATCGGCTGGCGATCGAGGAAGACCTGCAGCTTGCCGATGAGCGAGCCGATGAGATCGAGCGCCTCGACCTTGAGCTCGTAGCTCGACGCGTGAATGAACTCACGCAGCTCGGGGCTCACCACGGTGAAGACAACGAGCGCGCCATCACGCGCGGCTTGCTCGAGGATCGGACGAGCCGCCTCCTTCGTACGCACGCGCGTGTGGAGCCTGATCTGCGCACCCGAGTGCGGGAACTGGAGCATCGCCGCGCGGACGACTTTCTCCGCGGTCTCTCCCGTGGAGTCAGACAAGATCACGATGCGCTTACCGGCTTCCATGGGTCGCGCACTCTAGCCGACCGACGCATCGCGAGCGAAAGAGTTGCATCGGTTCGTGCGGCACAACTTGTCACGGGCCAAGGGCCGGACCGCGAAGCCCGCTACGCATTTGTCTCCGTCAGGTCACAAAAGCATGGACAGCATGGGGCCCGCATGGATCGAACATCCCCCAGGGGGGCTGGCTCCTACACCTTGTGTTTTGGCTGGAAAACAACACCACGAAAGGCTCCCGCGCTAGCACGGTTCCTGCTTCAATCTGAGTGACCAGATGGGCGCGATTCCGAAGATCCGGAAGAGGACAACGAGCGGGGCGGGGCACCTTCGTGCCATCCGTCCCTCGTCCATTCCGCCGCGCCCCTCCGCACCGGACCTCGAATCCGATGTTCGTCCGTCGCTGAAGTCGCGCCGGCCCGCCACGTTGCCCCCGCTTTCGGCTCCCCCGTGGCGCCCCTCGGATCCCGCTCCGACCGGCACTCTCGAGAGCCCGATCGATCCGCCGACGCAGCGCCGCGAGGCCTCAAACCCCGATCGCAACCCCGTTCGCAAGAGCACGCCCGTGCCGAAGCCCGCGCCGCTTCCGGGTGCGCGCTTGTTTCCGAGCCACGACATCGTGGAAGAGCCGCTCACGACGCGCCTCGAGAGCGGTCGCGACAGCCAGCGCGACAGCCAGCGCGACTCCATCTACGGCGAGCAGACCGCGACGTCGCGCCGCCCCGCGGAGACGTACGAGAAGTGGCTTGCCGAGCACCCGGAGCTGAACGACGAGCTCTCGATGGACGACATTCCGACGGAGTCCATGGAAGCCGCCGTGGTCACGACGAAGCCCGCGCCCAGGACGGAGCGAATGGTCGAGCCGCGCATCGAGCGCATGCCCCCGCGCCGCACCGAGGCCTCGGTCAACGTCTCCATCGAAGAAGTCGACGACGAAGATGGTCTCTTCTCGGACGCTCGTGACTCCGATCCCCTCGTCGAATCGCACCTCTCCGGGGGCGACTCCGGGGGCGACGCGAACAACGGCGCCGCGAACGACGACGACGACGACATCGAGCAGCCGTATGGCGACACGCGGACTGGCGCGCCACGCGTGTACGGGAGCCAGCCCGTGCCGGTGCAGTCTCTCGCCGCCGCACCGCGCATCAGCACGGCGCTCGGCCTCGGCCCTTCTGGTTTCGCGCCAGTTCCCACGCACTCTGCCTCCGGCCAGATGATGTCCGGTCCGATGTCCGGTCCGATCCCCCCCGCGCAGCCGGTCTATCCGATGACGATGCAGTCGGGCTCACAGCCCATCCCGCTCCAGTCGGCTCAGCTCCAGGCGATCCGCATGCAGGCGATGCAACAGATGCAGTCTGCACCGATGCAGTCTGCACACATGCAGTCTGCACACATGCAGGCCGGCCAGATGATGCAGGCCGGCCAGTTGCAGTATCCGCAGCAGGTCGTCACGCCGGGTCTGAACCAGGTGCGGCCTCCGACGATGACCAAGGGCTCCGAGTCCGTCCATCGCGCGCCGTGGTTCTGCCTCGGTCTCATGGTCGGCGTTGCGGCGATGGTGGCGGCGTTCTTCATGCCGGCCGCCCGCGACAGCGCCGCGGTCGAGGGGCCGAGGGCGCAGGCAACCGCGCAGTACCCGCAGCAGCAGATGGCGCCCCAGCCGCAACAGCCGCAACAGCAGATCGCGCAGCCCGGCCAGATGGGCTCGCGCCAGGTGGCGCCGCCGATGGGCGCACCGCAGTCCGCGCAGATGGGCGCTCCTCCGCAGATGTCGCCTCCGCAGATGTCGCCTCCGCAGGGCGTGCAGCAGCCCGCACCGCAGGCCGCCGCAAAGCCGATGCCCACCGTCGACGTTCGCACGTTGCCGATCGCACAGAAGACGTCGCAAGCCGCGCCGCCCCGTCGCGCCCCGTCGCGCCCCGTCGCGCCCCCCGTTCGTCGCGCGCCCGCCCCCAAGCCGCTCGCAGATGACGACGACGTGCCGGCTGCCGCGACGAAGGCCCCGCCGAGCACGCCCGCGCCGTCCGACACCGTCAACGGCGACGTGTTTCTGCAGGCGCTCTGAGAGACTCAGGCCGGCAAACTCAGGCCGGGAAATCGCTGCGCGTGAATACGCTCTGGAAGTGCGTGCGTGCTGCGATGGCCTCGCGCCCGCCCTCGAGCCTGTCCACCAGCGCGAGCACACCGACGACCGTGCGACTGGCCGCTTCCAGCTTGTCGAGCGCCTTCAAGGTGGACGCGCCCGTGGTCACCACGTCCTCGAGGAGGACCACCTTCGTGCCCGGCGGTAGGTGGGCGTCGCCCTCGAGGAGGCGCTTCGACCCGTGGTCCTTGGCGTCCTTGCGGACGTAGATCGCGTCCTTGTTTGTGCCAAGCAGGAAGCTGCGGTGTGCCACCGCGCTCGCGAGCGGACACCCGCCGAGCTCCACGCCAGCGACCGCGTCGAACGCCGGATAGTCCGCGAGCAGCATCGTGAACATCACGTCGGCGAGCAGCGCGTGTCCCTCCGCGGTGAGCACCGTCTGCTTGCAGTCGATGAAGAAGTCGCTCTCCTTGCCCGACGCGAGCACGACGCGCTTCTTCGCGTAGGAGCGCTCCGTCAAGAGCTCGAGCAGCCTATCTCGCGCGCCGCACTCCTCCAGAGAAACGTGCATTATGCACGTTTCTTCTGAGTGGCCTTTGCGCCCTTCTTCAGGACGGGCACAACGGGAGCTGGCGCCTTGTTCGCCTGCGGTCGCGTGCCGGCGAGGATGGAGCCACGGGGCATCGTGTTGTTCGCGGGCGCGCTCTTCTTCGCAGGGGGCTGCGGGGGAGTCGGCGCCGGCGGTGCCTTCGCGATGCTGGTCGCGGGCGGCTGACGGCTCGTGACCGGGCCGTTCTTGCCCGACATGCTCGGCTGCGTGGCCGCGCGCTGGAACGGCGCGGGCTGCTTCTTCGTCGCGGCACCAGACTTCTGCGCGCCGCCGCCGCCCGTTTGCACGTGACCGCGCACGAGCGCGCCCTCGGCGATCGCGACGCGTGGAGCGATCAGATCGCCCACGACACGCGCACCCGCCTCGAGGACGATGCCTTCCTCCGCGGTGAGATCCCCCTTGATGGCGCCGCCACGCACGGTGATGCGCTGCGCGCTGAGGTTTGCCGCGACGAGGCCAGTCGCCTCCACGGACAGGTCGCCCGTGACGGAGACCTCACCCTCGACGCGACCCGCGATCTCCAGGCTTCCCGTGCCGGAGATGCGTCCGCGCACGACGCTCGAACGACCAATGACTGTGACGTCTGCGGCCATGTTTTACCTTCAAACGTCCATGTCGACGTTGCCCTTGAACTGAGCGCCGTCTGCGATGGTGATCCGGGTTGCCTTCACGTTGCCCACGACGCGAGCGCCGTGCTGCAGGTCCACGCGGTCCGTGGACGAGATGTTGCCGGTGACGGTGCCTGCCACATGCGCCGGGCCAGAGACGATGTCCGCCTCCACCACGCCGCCGGCTTCGACGGTCACGCCGTCCTTGGCAGTGAGCTTGCCGCGGATGGTTCCTTGAACGACGACGTCGTCGTCAGTCGTGATCTCGCCCTCGATGGTGATGCCAGATCCGATGACAGTGCTCGCCATGTTCGTTCCTCTCTAGTTCCGGATGAAGTTCGTGTTGGTGGGGCGCGCGCGTTCAGCGACGCTTTGCCGTGCCGGTTCGTGAAGTGCCCTCTGCCGAGAGCTCCGGCGGCAGGTCGAACTGGGCGTCCAGACGACCCGTGTAGGATGCACCTTCTTCGATCGAGACGCTGGCGCCGTGCATGTCGCCGCGGACGTGAGCGCCGGACTCGATGCGGATGACACCGCGTGCGTGGACATCGCCCTCGAGCGTGCCCGAGATGGTCACGGTGTTTGCGTTGACGCTGCCGGATGTGCCGGACTCGATCGAGCCGCCTTCGCCGATGACGAGGTCGCCCTTCAAGTTGACCTCACCCTCGACCTGGCCGAGCACGGTGAGATCACCTTCGCCGGTGATGCGACCTCGGACCTTGGCCGAGCGACCGATGACTGCTTCGCGGGAGGCGGTTGCTTTTGCCATCTCAGCTCCGCGTACTAGTACAGGCGCGCGGTGGTGTCATCCCGGGAATGTCGTGTAAGCTCTCGCCACCTTGAGCACCGATGACGACGTGGCGAAGGACCTCCCCGAGGGCATGGAGAAGCTCGACGAAGGCCAGTGGGCCGAGTCGACGAATCCCGGCACGAAGGCGCGTGACCCCCTGAGGCTCGCGCCCGCATGGCGCAGGTGGGCGTTCGTGGTGGTGCCGGCGGTCGGCATCGTCGAGCTCGTGCTTCACCTGCAGCAGACGCACAGCGTGGTGCCGGATCGGCACTTCGCGGACGCCGCGCAGTCCATCGAGAAGGAGCTCAAGCCCGACGATCTGGTGCTCTTCGCCCCGAAATGGGTCGACCCCGTCGGTCGCGAGATGGCAGGACCGAACATCATGACCATGGCGCGGAGCGCGCGCCCGGACGAGACCCGCTTCGCGCGCGCGTTCGAGCTCTCGATCCGCGGGGAGCACAGGCCCGAGGTGGCGGGATGGCAGAAGACCGAAGAGCGTCAGTTCGGCGGTGTCACCGTGACGGTGCTGACGAACCCGTCGCACGCCGTCGTGAAGGACGATCTCGTGCGACACCTCACGCCGGATCAGGCCACCGCGTATCGCGTGGATCTTGGCTCTGGCATGGAGCAGCCCTGCGCCTACAACGTCGGGCCCACGCAGTCCGGCGGCGTGTACTACCCGTTCGGTCCGGCGACGCCCGGCGCGCGGTGGAACTGCAACGGCACGTTCGCCGGAGTCAGCGTCATCCAGGATCTCGAGCACGATCCGCGACAGTGCATCCTCGCGCCCACCGTCGGCCCAGGCGGCGCGCTGCGCATCAAGTTCGCGAACATCACGTTCGGCAACTCGGTCCACGGCCACCACAGCCTGCACTACGACAGCGAGCGCCACGCCACCGGTGAGATCGTGAGCCTCGTCTTCAAGTCCGGCGACAAGAACATCGGCCGCGCCGAGCACCGCGTCGGCACGGGATGGACCGGGTTCGAGCTCAGCACCCAGGAGCTCGCCGGCCAGCGCGGCGAGCTGACGGTCGACGTCATTTCGCGCAGCCAGCTGCGCCAGTACTGCTTCGAGGCGGACACGCGATGAGCGACGAAGACAAGAAGTCCGAGCCGAAGATCGAGGCTGAGGAGAAGGCCGAGGCCAAGGCCGAAGCCAAGGTCGAGGAGAAGGTCGAGGCCAAGGTCGAGGAGAAGGTCGAGGAGAAGGTCGAGGCCAAGGTCGAGGCCAAGGTCGAGGAGAAGGTCGAAGAGAAGGTCGAAGCCAAGGTCGAAGCCAAGGTCGAAGGGAAGGCGAAGGTAGGGAAGGGCGAGAAGCCCACCAAGACCTCGACTTCGACCTCGACCTCAACCTCAACCTCGATCTCGATTGGTCGCGACGATCATCTCTTCGGGGCTGGGCTGGGGATGACTTACGTCGCCTGGTTGCTCGCTACTGCTCGCAGTCTTGGGTTTGCTCGCGACGAGGGATTTTATTTTCGGGCTTCTTCCGAGTATGCGCGCTGGTTCAACCTGCTGTTCGAGCATCCCGGGATGGCGATGGAGAAGAACGTCGTCGATGCTTCGTGGCAGGCGAACCACGAGCATCCGGCGTTGATGAAGAGCCTGTTTGCGCTGTCGTGGCACTTCTTCCACGAGAAGTGGCACGTGTTCAGCGATGCGAGCACGGCCTTCCGGTTTCCTGGCATGGTGATGATGGGCGTCGCGATCTACGTGACGTACCTCTTCGGTGCGCGGGTGTACTCGCGGCGTGCCGGGGCGATGGGCGCGATCTTGCTCGGCCTCATGCCGAACGTCTTCTACAACGCACACCTCGCGTGCTTCGACGTGCCGATCATGGCGATGTGGATCCTCTGCATCTACACGTACTGGCGCGCAGAGACGAAGGGCGGCGTGTGGCGCGCGCTCCTGTGCGGCGTCGTGTACGGGCTCACGCTCGACACGAAGCACAACGCCTGGATGTTGCCGGGCGTGTTCCTTCCGCACGCGGTGCTCGTGCACTGGCCGGACCTCGTCGCGTTTCCGATCTCGGTCGTGAAATGGATCCGCGGGCCCAAGAAGGTCGACGTGAAGGCGAGCGCACCGCCGCCCGCGCCCGCGGCGCCCGCAGCCACGCTTGCGGTGCCCGGCTCGATCGTCGCCATGGCGACCGTGGGTCCGCTCGTGTTCGTCGCGCTCTGGCCCTGGCTCTGGAACGACACCGTCGCGCGCGTGCAAGAGTGGTTCAACTTCCACCTGCACCACGAGTATTACAACATCGAGTTCCTCGGTAAGAACTACTGGGGACCGCCATCACCGAAGGCCTATGCCCCCGTGATGATCGCGGCGACGGTGCCCACCGTCACGGTGCTCCTCTTCTTCATCGGCGCGGGGGACCGCCTTCGCTCGATCTTCCGCCGCGCTCAGGCGTACACGGCGCGTGCGCTGTCGATGCCCGCGCCGAAGGGCTTCGCGGAGAAGCCTGACCGTGTGCAGGGGGATGTGCTGCTCTTCCTCGCGCTCGCCGTGCCGCTCGCGGTGTTCTTCTTGCCGTCCACGCCGATCTTCGGCGGCACCAAGCACTGGTTCCCCGCATACCCGGCGCTCGCGATCTTCGCGGGCCGCGGCTTCGACATCATCGCGAGCGCGTTCGTGCGCGTCACCAGGTGGACGCTCACTGGCAAGCGACGGCAGATCGGCGACGCGCTCCTCGCCGCCAGCGTCGTGATTGCTCCGCTCGCGGTCACGGCGCACTCGCATCCGTTCGGTCTGTCTGCGTACGTTCCGTTCGTGGGCGGCACGGCGGGCGGCGCTGACCTCGGCCTGAACCGCCAGTTCTGGGGTTTCACGACGGAGAGCCTTGCGCCGTACTTCGAGAAGAACGCGCCGCGCAACGCCACCGTCTTCATCCACGACACTGCGTGGGACTCGTGGGCGCGCCTGGTGGACGAGGGTCGCGTCCGCAAGGATCTTCGCGGCGTCGGCACGCCGAGCGAAGCGCTGTTCTCGATCGTCCACCATGAGCTCCACATGGCCGAGATCGACTACAACATCTGGGTAGAATACAGCCATCCCACGCCCGACTACGTCCTCACGCACGACGGCGTTCCCATCATCAGCGTCTACCGGCGCGGCGCCCCGTCGCCCCGCTGACCGCTGACCCGATGACGCGCTGACCCCCCGGCAGCCTAGCTCGGTTGCGACGTGCGGCGCCTTGCGATGGCGAGGATGGTTGCGCCGACTGCGAGGAAGAGGCCTCCGTTGACTGGTGTGCTGTTGCCGCTCGTGCCGCTCGCGTTGCAGCCATTCGTGACCGTGTGGGTGGTGGGGGTGCCGTCGCCGCTGCCTGCGCCCGTGCCGTCACCGCTCGCGCCGTCGCCGGTGCCGCTACCTGCTCCGCCTGCGCCGCCACCAGCGCCTGCGCCGCCGCCCGCACCGATCGCGGCGCAGTCCGTGCTTTTCTTCTGGCACGTGAGGAGCGCCTGGTAGGAGGCGCTCTTGTCGCAGCCCGTGTACTTGCCTGATTGCTGCAGGCAGAGGAAGCCGACCTTGTCGACGGAGGCAGCGGCGAGCTCGTCGCAGCACGTGGCCTCCGTGTACGTGGTGCACTTGCCGACGTTGAGCGAGAAGCCGCACTTCGGCGTGCCGCTGCAGCTCTTGTCCGCCTTGCATTCCGTGGCGCACGCAGTGTTGCAGCCGCAGAGCTGGACGCCGTTGAGCGGGCCCAGGCCAAGCGGCGTCGCAGAGAAGCACTTCTGCACGCACGCGTTGTCGTTCGCGGCGCACTTGTTCGCGCAGGTGTTGATCGCGCCGCAGTCCTTGTCCGCAAGACACGCGGACTGCTGCTGCGCGCACACGTACTTGCCGGAGTAGACCTTCGCCTGGCAGAGCGCGCAGTCGTTCGGGGGTGTCTTCGCGAGCTCGCCGTTGATCCACGTGAGCTCGGAGCTGACGCGATCGCTCGTGATGTACTGCGTGCAGCCGGTGTCACCGTAGGAGTGCACCGCGACGACGACGCCGCTCGCGTCGACCACGGGGCCGCCGCTGTCGCCTTCGCACGGTACGCCCACCGCGCCGCTGCTGCCGCTCTGCGAGCGATCGTCCTCGAGCTGAGTGGTGCCGGCGGCGCCGTCCAGTCCGTGGATCTTGGAGATCTTCATGGTCACGTTCTTGCGAACGTTGCTGGGCGTGGGCGTCGCTCCGCCGGCCGTCGCGCCGTAGCCGATGCTCATGACGGTGTTGCCGACCTTCACGCCGTCGGTCGCGGAGGCGGGGAGCGGCATCGTGGGCGTGTCCTTGTCCACGCCGGCGATCGTGATCATCGAGAAGTCGTGATCGGAAGAGACGTCCTTCGAGTTGTACGTCGGGTGCACCGTGCCGCTCAGCACCTGGTACTGCAGCGACGATGCAGAGGTCACGTCGTCGCCCTGGATGACCACCTGCGCAGCACCGCCGAGCGCGATGCAGTGGCCAGCGGCGAGCACCCAGCCGACGCCCGTCACCGGATCCGTCTTGATGATGGTGCCCGTGCATGCGCCCTGCGCCAGACCGATCGCGACCACTGCCTGGTGCGTCGTGTCCGACTGACCGCCGACGATGTCCTGGCTCGTCTGACCGAGCCGCTCGTCTTTTGGACTGGCGCTGCACGCGACGAGAGATGCAAGGACCACCGAGACCGACGCCAGCGTGTGAGCGCGCATATTGGCGCGCACTGTGGCAGCACATCGTGGCCGGTCAAGCGCAGGCCACAAAGGCCAGTGAGCCCGGAAAAATTCACCGCCTGGGCGGAGTCGCCTCGCGACGTCGCGAGCTTCGCGGTACACCCATCTGCATGACCGAGCCAGAGGAGCCGCGCGCCCAGCCGTCCGTGTGGACCGTGCTCGCAGGCGTCTACTACGCGATCGTCTTGATCGTGTCGTACGGCTCCGTCGGCATCCTGGGCGCGTTCGCCGCGCTCGATGCGCTCAAGCGTCCGTGGGATGGCTGGACAGGCGCGCAGCTCCTCTGCGGCTTCGCCGGCATGACCGCGCCGATCGCCGTCATCGCGAGCGTCGTTTACGGCAGTCGTCGTCGCGCCGCCACGGAGGCGATGCGCAACGCATACGCGTTGCTCGTCCTGGTGGTGATGCCGGTCTGGGGAATCCTCCTCAACCACAGTCTCTCTGCGAGCTGCGTCCTGGATAGTTGCGCTGGCGACGGCGTCGGTGAGATCCGTGTCCTGGGCGAACCGGGAGTGCTCGTGATGGCGGGTCTGCAAGTGGTCATCGTGCTCGCGTATGCCGTGTCCAGGCGAAGGCCCGAGGCGCTGCATCCGCAGGCCGAGCCGTTTGTCCACGCCGCGTTGCTCGCGGGCATCGTCATGCACGTGGTGATCGCGATGGACTTCGGCGGCGACATGGTCGTCGGCTTGCTCGTCTACCCGTTGGGCGGCGCGGCCGTCTCGCCGCTCCTCACCATCGTCCTGCTGACCGTCGAGCTTCGCGCTCGTCTGCGGCGTCGTGGCGCAGAGGCCGCGCAGCCCCCGCCAGTTACGGTGAGCGATCCGTTCCGCGGCGCAGAGGTGCATGCCGCCCCGGCGTCTCCGCGGGTGAACGTGCGCATGCTCGCGAGCTCGGTGGCACGGGTTCCTGTGGTCCTTGGTGTCTACGCGCTTTTGGCCGCGCTCATCCAGCATGACAGATATGGCGCGGTCGCCGCGTTCACCAGGACGTGCGGGCACACGTTCTCGCAGATCCCTTTCCAGACCATCCCGCACGGCGACTGCCACTACCTCTGCACCGTCGCCGCGCGCGGACATCGCTGGCTCGCCCGCCCGGAGCGCATCGGCGTGCGTCGCGGTCAGCCGATCCTCGTCAACCGGCAGCTCGCGATCGCGAACGCGTTCGAGGACCTGCTCCACGAGCGGTGGCCGCGCTTCGGCGCGTTGGCCCGGCGCACCTACGACCGACTCGGCTACCCGGTGAGCCAGCTCATTCGCGGACCGTGGCTCGCGGACGCGATCCTCATCCTGATGAAGCCGGCGGAGCTTTGCTTCTACCTCTGTCTTCTACTGGCGGATCGCCGCTCGCCCGAAGAGCGCATCGCGCGCATGTATCGGTAGCTACGGGAGCTCCGCGAGCACCATGTCTGCTGCCTCCACAGAGAAGAACAGCCCGCGCGCGTAGAGCCGCACGCGGTCCGCCTCCGAGAGGTCGCCTTCGCGGCCATTCGTCGCCGCCGCGAGCAGGATCGCCGCGGTGACGCTGACGTTCAGGCTCTCGATGAAGCCGCGCATGGGAACGCGTACCCGTGCGCTGCACGCAGCCATGATGTCTGGGCCCACGCCGTTGCGCTCGTTGCCCATGACCACCGCGACCCGCGGGATCCGCGCGAGGTCCTCTGGCAAGAGCTCGCCTTCGGGATGCGCGGCGACCAGCGTGTGGCCGCTGATGCGCAGCTCCTCGAGAACGGTGTCCGCGGTGACGTGCGAGCACACGTCGATCCATTTCTCCGCGCCACGCGTCACGGAGGGCGCGGCAAGGAACGTGATCGTGCGCTCGATGACGTGGAGCCGTTGCACACCGAACGCCTCGCACGAGCGGATGATCGCAGCGCCGTTGTGCGGGTCGTACGGCGAGTCGAACACCACCGTCACGCTGTCCAGGCGTTTCGCCAGAACGGCCTTCATTCGCTCCGCGCGACGCTCGAGCACGAGCGGCTCCAGCTTGCGGATGACCTCCAAAGGCGCGTGCGATTCCGCCTGCTTCACCCGATCCGGAAGAAGCTGCGTGCTGTCTACGTTGCCAGGGGTGGTACGTCGCATGGTCCGAACCCCGCCAAGTTTTAGGGGGATTCCCGGGGCTTGGCTATCATGGACCGGGGCCGTCCCACTTCCATAAGTGACCACGGTCCGCGCTTTTTTTCGATGAATCGAGAGACCAGACTCACCGCGCTGCCGCCGGTGCGCAAAGCACGCCGCCGAAATTGGGGGCGGCTCTTCGCGCGGCTGCTCTGCATGCTGTTCGCGGTGATGGGGCTCCTGCCGGTCTCCGCGGGGCTCGTGCTGCGCTCCCAGTGGGCTCGCGGCGTGGCCACGCGTGAGACGGCGAAGCTCTTGAAGGAGCAGGGCATCACGGCTTCGTACTCCGTGTACGTGCGCCTCTTGCCGCTGTCGATTGTGCTGACGAACGTGCGCGTCGAGTCGACGGATGGAGGCGCGCCGGTCGTGGTCGCGCCGCAGATCATCGCGAAGCCGCGGCTCTTCGCGCTGCTCTCGGGCAAGCTCGTCATCGACCAGCTGGAGCTCGACGCGCCGAAGGTGCGGCTGGTCTACGGGCAGGACGAGATCAAGAACCTCGGCATCAAGATCCCCCAGACCAAGAAGGACACACAGAAGAAGCCCTTCCACGCGCCGTTCTCCGTGGTGTCGCTCACGGACGCGGACCTCGATCTCGACTTCGAGGGCATCCACACGGTCGCGAAGGAGATCGACGCCGACATC
>JANXLV010000367.1 GCA_025355005.1 Myxococcales bacterium
ATCGACACCGTGAAGCACGTGGAGCACGAGTTCTGGCAGGTGTTCACCGCGGCCGTCCGCGCGCGTCTCGCGAAGCAGGGGAAGAACCGCTTCTTGATGTTCGGCGAGTCGTTCGACGGCAACGACCAGCTCCTTGGCAGCTACACGGTGCCGGGCGAGCTCGACAGCGTGTTCTACTTCTCGCAGCACTACGCGGTGTACCGCGACATCTTCGTGAACGCGCACGACCCGAAGTCGCAGAAGGGCACCGACCAGATCACGCAGCTCTGGGCGCAGAAGAAGACGCACTACGGCACCGTGCCGCAGACGGATGGCGCGGGCGTTGCGCCGTACAAGCTGCTCGTGAACTTCCTGGACAACCACGACGTCGCGCGCTTCCTCTCTGACGCCGCGGGCGACAAGGATGCGCTCCGCAACGCGCTCACGCTGCTCGTCACGGAGGACGGTATCCCGTGCATCTACTACGGCACGGAGCAGGATTTCTCCGGCGGCAACGATCCCGCGAACCGCGAGATCTTGTGGACCACGGGCTTCGACACCAGCGGCGACACGTTCCGTCACGTCGCCAAGCTGACTGCGCTTCGCAAGAAGTACGAGGCGCTGCGCCGCGCCGACACGAAGGTCGTCTGGTCGAGCGCGCACACAGGCGCAGAGAGCGACGCCGGCATGTTCGCGTTCGAGCGCGCCGGCGGTGACGTCACGTCGGGCGGCTACGCGCTCGTGGTCCTCAACACGAACGCGAAGAACCGCGGAAACACGCAGGACGGAATGAAGACCATGACGGTCTCGCAGCCTGCGGGCACCGTTCTCGTCGACGTGCTGGATCCGAACCCGGTGCAGCTCACCGTCGGCACCGTCGGCTCGCTGGCGGTCACCGTGGACGCGCAGAAGGCCCGAATCTTCGTGCCGCAGGCGCAGGTGAAGCCGTAATCTGAGCGGGGATGGACCCGAGCATAACGTTTCCCGTCGTGATGCTCGATCGTGCGGTGCTGTTTCCGGGCGCGACCGTGGCCCTTCCGCTGCCAGGGCGCGGTGCCGCAGCGGCCAAGCACAAGAAGACCGGCGGGCTCGTGGCGGTGTGCACCGTGCGCGGGCCGATGCAGGGGCTCGAGGGCTTCGCCTGCATCGCGGAGGTCCGTGGGAGGGCGCAGGACGCTCCGAGCGGCGAGGCGGTCTACGTGCTGCAAGGTCAGGCGCGCGCGATGCTCGCAGAGGTCATGCTCAGCGATGGGTTCCAGGTGGTGGAGGCCGACCCCATGCAGGACCAGCGCGAGGACGATCCGCTCGCGTTCGCGCTGGCGGAGAGCGCACGCAAGACATCGCTCGAGATCGTCCATCTGATGAAAGAGCTCCCGCGCGAGGCGAAGGGGCCGATCGAGGGCGTGAAGGCGCCGTCCGCGCTCGCTGACTTGCTCGCGGCGAACGTAGAGGCGGAGCTGGACGAGAAGCTGGAGCTGTTGTCCACGCGCGACGTGCCCACGCGCACCGCGCATGTCCTGGCGTTGCTCGCTCGCCAGCTCGAGATCTTGCTGATGCGCGAACGCGCGAATGTGTGGATCCGCGCCGAGATGCAGAAGGAGGCGCGCGCGGGGCATCCGGCTCTCCAGACCGAAGAGGAAAAGCGGAGGTACGTGCTGCGGCTGCAGCGCAGATACCTTGCGACCTTGGTGGGAGCGGACGAAGAACAGGCGTCCGCACTGCAGTATCGGGGCGCGCCCAGCACGGCCTCGCTCGCCGCCGCAGCCCGCTCCCTGACCGACCCAGCGACCGCGAAGAGCGAGCCCGCATGGCGAAGTCTCTTGCAAGCGCTCGGCGTGCATCGCGAGTCGCTGTCGCATCTGATCGAAGAGCGCCTCACCGTGCTGCGAGAGAAGCAACGCAAGGAAGTGCAACGAGCGCAACTGCGAGCAATCGACGAGGATCTCGCTCGCTAGGCTTCGATACGTGTATTATGCACTTTACCACATCCAGTCGACTGGCTGTCCGAGCGTGACCTCGGACGGTGCTTGGTCGCTCATCCGCTGACCATGGTCGGACGCAGCGGGGCGAAGTCTGCGAGAACACGCGCGCTCTATGGCGGCACGCTGTTCGCCTCGTGCGGCGTCCATGGAGAGGATGTCATGGCACACGCGCGATTGGAGTATCTTGGAGGCATGCGGGGTCGGTCGCTTCCGTTTGATTCGACGCAACGTGAGGACCACTACGTCCTCCTGCGCGACTCTTCTTGGGCCGACTATGAGCGGCTCCTCGAAAAACGCGGCGAATCAGCTGTGCCGCGCATCACGTATCTCGACGGGCTCATCGAGCTCATGAGCCCGTCGCAATCGCACGAGAGCATCAAGTCGACGATCGGTCGGCTCGTTGACGTCTTCTGCTTGGAGCGTGGCATCGAGGTCAGTCCATACGGTTCCTGGACGCTGAAGAACGAAAAGAAGGCGCGGGGGGCGGAGCCCGACGAGTGTTACGTGTTCGGTGATGTCCGGAATCCGCTCGTTCCCGATCTAGCGATAGAAGTGGAATGGACCTCCGGGCGCATCGACAAGCTAGCCGTCTACAAGAACCTGGGTGTCCGTGAGCTGTGGTACTGGCGCGAGGGTCGCATCGATCCGTACGAGCTTCGCCGTGGTCGCTACGTGCTGATGGAGAAGAGCAAGGCGCTTCCGGGGATCGACCTCGTGCAGCTGGCGAAGTTCATCGAGCGACCCCCTCCTACGACGAAGACGATGCGGGCGTACAGGGCTGCGCTCCGCAGAAAACGGCGACCATGACCGATCTTTCGACAGCGAGCGCCCGTGACCTTGCGGCCTTGGTTCGCGAGAAGAAGGTCAGCGTGTCCGAGCTCGTCACGCATTTCCTGGACGTCGTGCGGCGCGAGAACCCGACGCTGCACGCGTTCGTGGAGGTCCACGATTGGCGCGCGCGCAGGCGTGCTCGCTTGATGGACAAAGCGCTCGCGCGCGGCATGGATCGCGATGGCGCGTTCCCCGCGTTCTTCGGTGTGCCCACGGGCCTCAAGGACGACTCGCCGCTCCGCATGTCCTTCCTCCGCGTCGGGTCGCGCTCGCTGCGGTATGTGGTGTCGCCGTTCGACGGGATGCTCGCGCGCGCGTGCAGGGACGCGGGCGTCGTGTTCCTCGGCAAGCTCGCCACGAGCGAGATGACGATCCTCCCGTTCGTGCACACGGACCTCCACCCGCCCACGCGCAACCCGCACGATGTGTCGCGTTACTCCGGCGGCTCGAGTGGTGGCTCCAGCGCCGCAGTCGCGAGCGGAATGCTGCCCATCGCGCCCGGCTCGGACGGGGCGGGCTCCATCCGCATCCCAGCGGCGTTTTGCGGCCTCGTCGGCTTCAAGGCCTCGCGCGGCGCGATGCCGCATCCGTATGCGAAGGTGGACGTGTCGGGGCTCTCGACCACGGGGCCCATCGCGAAGACGGTGGAGGACGCGGGTCTCATGCTCGACGTCATTGCGGGCGATCCCCTTCATCACGAGACACCGAAGCCCGGCTCGTACCTCGAAGCGGCAGGTCAGGCGTCGCCGCGCGGCCTGCGCATCAAGGTCTGTATGACCTCCAGGCTCGCGAAGGTCGATCCGGAAATCGCCGACGCCGTGAAGCGCGCGGCCAAGCTCCTGTCGCAGATGGGGCACGAGGTATCCGAGGCGCCGGAGCTGGACGCGGACGTGGAGACGTTCCTGCCGATCATGCAGCGCATCTCCGCGAACGCACCGTTGCTGCCATTCTCTGATCCGTACTTGCAGGCCACAACGAGATGGATGCGCGCGGAGGGCAAGAAGCACAGCAACGCAGACGTGAAGGAGCGGCACGAAAAGCTGGCGGCGCGTGTGCTCGCTCAGTTCGAGGGCTCCGACGCCTGGCTCACGCCGACGGTCGCCGGCCTTGCGCCGAAGGTGGGCGCGTTCGAAGGCATGAGCGGCGAAGAGACGCTGCGCGCGGTGATCCCCATCGGCGCGTTCACGGCTCCGTTCAACGTCACCGGGCAGCCGGCGGTGTCGTTGCCCGCGGGTCGCTCGTCTTGCGGCGTTCCCATCGGCGTGCAGCTCGTCGGAAAGCCCGCCGGTGACCGCGCGTTGCTCGCACTTGCAGCCGAGCTGCACAACGCGCTTGGCTGAAAACTTGGCCGCGCGCGCCGGGACTCTATACCGGAGAGAGTATGCGAACTGCTCTCCTACTGGGTGCCTTGGGTGTGTGCGCGGCGTTGGTCGCGTGCGGGGGAAAGTCGGCTGACGGCGGCGCTGATGGAACGACCATCACCGGGGAGCCGGGGGGATCGCAGCCTTCTGCGTCCGCGGGTGGTGGTGGCGGCGGCGCAGGTCCAGCCGTCATGCATCCGTCGCAGGTCGTAGGCACGGGCTTCACGCAGGCGACTGCGATCATGGCCGTAGGACCGAACCTGTACATCACCACGAAGGCCACCATGATGGGCGGCGTGCTGACGCAGAACGGCGGGCTCTACATGCTCCCGAAGGCCGGCGGGCAAGCGCTGCTTCTCGCGGCGGACCATCGCGGCGCCTCGTACACGGACCTCGCGCTGGACGCGAACGGGGACGTGGTCGTGGGGACCAGCGACGGGCGCATCATGCGCGTGCCGATGTTCGGTGGCGCGGAGACGGAGGTCATGAACGGCGCACCGGAGATCGTCTCCCTCGCGACCGACACGACGCACATCTACTTCGCGCACGCGAAGGGCAGCGTCCTCGCCATCGACTACACCGGCCACGCGCCCACGCTGCTCGCGACGCCGGGCTCCACCATCCGCGCGATGACCGCCGCGGGCGACTCGCTCTACGTCGCATACGAGAGCGGCAAGACGGGCGGCCTCTTGCGCATCCACACGGCGGACCAGACCACGGAGACCGTGGCTCACACCGGCGTTGGCCTCTCCGGCCTGTCCGTGATGAACGACGTGGCCTACCTCTCGAACCAGGCAGGCGACGTGCTTGCAACGAAGGTGACGGGCGGCGCGACCTCGCAGATCGCGAAGGCGCAACCCAGCCCGTTCGGCGTGCTCGCGGACTCCTCCAACGTGTTCTGGCTCTCTGTCACGGGCGCAAACCTCTGGCACTCGAGCCACGACGGCAAGACCCAGGCGCCCATCGCCGAGGTCGCGAAGGCCGTCGCGTCGCCGCACGCGCTCGCCGCGGACAACGCAGCGATCTACGTCCTGGCCGACTCCCAGGTCGTTCGCGTGGAGAAATAGTCGACTCGCGTCGACCGTTCGCGGTGATAAAGTCCGCTCCGTGCAAGCGGAGTGGAGCCCCGAGTCCTGGAAAAACAAGCCTGAAGCGCAGCGCGTGGCCTACGAAGACGAGGCTCTGCTCGCACAGGCCACGACCGAGCTGCGGTCGATGCCGCCGCTCGTCACCTCGTGGGAGGTGGAGAAGCTCAAGGGCTTCGTCGCGGAGGCGCAGGACGGCAAGCGCTTTTTGCTACAGGGCGGCGACTGCGCGGAGACGCTCGCGGACTGTCGTCCCAGTGTCATCACGAACAAGCTGAAGATCCTGCTGCAGATGTCGCTGGTGCTCGTGCACGGCGGCAAGACACCGGTGATCCGCGTGGGGCGCTTCGCAGGGCAGTACGCCAAGCCGCGCTCCTCGCCCACGGAGACCGTGGATGGCGTCACGCTCCCGAGCTACTTCGGCGATCTGGTGAACCATGCCGCGTTCGACGGAGACTCGCGCCGCGCAGACCCGCGCGCGCTCATTCGCGGATACACACGCGCCGCGCTCACGTTGAACTTCATCCGCTCGCTCACCGCCGGCGGCTTCGCGGACCTGCACCATCCCGAGTACTGGGACATGGCGTTCCTGTCGCGCGCAGATCTGAATCCGAAATTGCGTGAAGACTACACGCGAATGAGCCGCGACCTGTCGAGCGCGCTGCGCTTCATGGAGGCGCTCGGTGAGACCTCGATCGACGACCTCACGCGCGTGGAGTTCTTCACCAGCCACGAAGGCCTCTCGCTGCACTACGAGTCCGCGCAGACACGGAGGGTCCCGCGTCGTGAGGGCTTCTACGATCTCACCACTCATATGCCGTGGGTGGGCGAACGCACTCGCGACATCGACGGCGCACATGTGGAGTTCTTCCGTGGCGTCGCCAACACCGTCGGCGTGAAGGTGGGTCCCAGCGCGAAGCCGGACGACGTGGCGGCGCTGGTGAAGGTGCTCAACCCGCAGAACGAGCCGGGCAAGATCGTGCTCATCGCGCGCATGGGTGCGTCGAAGGTTACGGAAGCGCTCCCGCCGATCGTGTCCAGGGTGACGGAGTCCAAAGCGCGCGTGCTCTGGGTGACCGACCCGATGCACGGCAACACCATCTCGCTTGCGAGCGGGATCAAGACGCGCAACTTCGACGACATCCTCGCCGAGATCGAGAGCTCGTTCGACGTGCACAAGAACATGGGCACGCGCCTCGGCGGCGTCCACTTCGAGCTCACGGGCGACGACGTGACCGAGTGCCTCGGTGGCGGCATCTCGGAGGCCGACCTCGACAAGAACTACGCGAGCGTCTGCGATCCGCGGCTCAACTACCGCCAGGCGCTAGAAATGGCGTTCCTGATCGCACGCCGCATGTCGCAATGAATCAACTCTTCAGCATCCAGACGATGATGAAGATGAACGCGAAGAAGCCCAGGACGAGCAGGATGCGCGTATTTCCTGGGCGCTTCATGGGGATCTCGTGCGGGTCAAGCGGCACCTCCTGCGAGGTCTCCATCGGCACCTCCGTCTTGCCGCGGTCGGACGCTAGCCCCTTCGGCGGGTCCGAGCTTGCGGTGTTGTAGACCATGCCGAGCGGCAACGTCTTCGTCTGCGCCTTGACGTCGGACACGGACGTCGGTCGCGGCGGCGCGTCCGAGGTCTTCAGCGTCACGCGACGCTGCGTGGTCCGCGAGGCGACGGGGAGAGCAGGCCCAGATGGCGCGGGTGCGGCTGCTGCGGCTCCAGCGGGCGAGATCGCGGTCTCGTTGTCCGGGTCGGCGGCTTCGTGCGTCGCGAGCACCGCAGCGAGGTCGAGCGGAATGGACTCCTCGGTGCGCTCCGAGGGCGTCGGCATGCGATCCGTCTCGCGGATCGTCTCTGGTGCCACCACGGCCTCCACGACGCGCGGCGAGGCAGGCTCATGAGGCGCGGTCGACTCATGGCCGAGGGCGGAGCGCTGCGTGGGTGGCGTCGGCTCACGCTTCGTCATGGCGATGCTCGAGCGCGAGAAGGGCCGGAGTGCGCGGCGAAGCGCGTCCGCATCCTTGAAGCGGCTCTCCGGGGTTCGCGCGAGGCATTTCATCACCAGACGCGCGAGCGCCGGATCGAGATCGGGGGCGACCGTCTCGATGTCCTTCGCGACCTCGTCGCCCATGAGCATCACGAGCGTCCGCTGCGGCGAGCCTCCGTCGTAGGGATATTCTCCGCAGAAGAGCCAGTAGGCGATCACGCCAAGAGACCACACGTCGCTCTCGGTGCTTGCGACGCCGGACTTCCTTACCTGCTCGGGCGCCATGAAGCGCGGAGTGCCCAGCACCTGATCATGCGCGGTGATGGCGAGCTCCCGGTTCGAAGAGCCAATGCCGTCCTTCTTGGCGGCGGCCCGGCTCTCCTCGGTGACCTTCGAGATCCCGAAGTCCAGCACCTTCACGAGCGAAGAGCCGCTCACGAGCTTCGTGAGAAAGACGTTCTCGGGCTTGAGGTCGCGATGGACGATCCCGCGCGCGTGCGCGTCGGCCACGCCTTCGCAGATCTGACTGACGATGGAGATGCTCTCTTCGCGCGGAAGGCGTCCCCGCTCCTCGACGTGCGCGCGCAGCGTCCGCCCCTCCAGGAACTCCATCACGATGTACGGTTCACCGGTGTCGAGCTTGCCCACGTCGAGCACCCGCGCGACGTGCTCGCTCTTCAACGAGAACGTGTTCTTCGCCTCGCGGGAAAAGCGGGAGCGGGCTTGCTCGTTCTCGCCGTAGATCGGGTTCAAGAACTTGAGCGCCACGCGCTCGCCGAGCTCCACATGGCGCGCGGCGAACACGACGCCCATGGCGCCGCTGCCTATGCGCTCTTCGACGCGGTACTTGCCCGCGACCAGATCTCCGACGGCGACCGGAAGCTCCATTCCGGGAGCGAGGCTATCAGTTTTCCCGGTGTTTGGCCTTCCGGGCCTGGGGCCCGCCCGCAGGCCAGCCGCGGTCTATAGGCCATCGCTTGACGGATCACCAAACGCCCAGTAACACACGCCGACTCACGGCTGTCTGGGGCGAGAAGAAGGTACGCAGGTTCATGGGTAGTCGAATGTCGTGGCCAGAAATTCGGCAGTCTGCCGAGTATCGTGGACGCTGGGTGGCACTGGACAACTGCAAGTACGACGCGAAGACCGCCCAGCCGGTCGAAGGCAGTGTGGTGGACGCCGACGAGGATCTCGTCGAGCTCTGTCACCGCATCAAGCAGGGCGAGAAGTGCCACTGTGCGATCCTGTTCTGCGACAGCGATCCGCGCGATCCGCCCCCTTCGTCGCGCCGCAGCTCGATTCCGCCGCACTAGAAGCCTCTACTTCTTGTCCTTGTCCTTCGCGTCTGCAGCGAGGTCGGCGAGGCTCGGCTGCTTGTGTCGCTGCGTGATGGTGCTCGGCAGCGGGGGCGGCGGCTTGGAGTTGCCGATCGAAGGCGCTCGCGGGCGCATGGCTGGGATGTCCCCCGTGGTCTTGGGCGAGCTCGCGGTCGCAGCTGGGATCTTGCCGCTGGAGCCGCCAGGGAGCGGGAGCGCGCCGCGCGCAGTCGTTCCGGGGGGCGGAAGACGGATGGACGGATTGCTGGGCGGTGCGCCTGGATTGGTCGTGGGCGCAGGCTGCGCCGCGCGCATGGACTGACTGATCGGCCCGGGCGAGGTGCGCGTACCGGGCGGCGCCATGCGTGCCTGCGCGCCCGGCGGCGGCATGCGGATCGACGTGCCGGGCACCGGCAATGCAGCGCGCATGTGGCCGCTGCTCCGTCCTGCGCTGCCATCGCTGGTCGCGCGTGCGGCGTCGGTGATGTCTGTCCCGGCCTCACGCGCTCCATCTTGCCCGTGTGCAGGCGCAGCCGCGCGCATCGAGGAGGCGCTGCCTGGCGGAGCAAGCCGCATCGAGGTGCTCGTGGGTTGAGCCGCGCGCATCGCTCCGCTCTGACGTCCCGGCACCGGCAGCGCGATCTTCGAAGCCGATTCGCGCATGGCTGGCGGTGGTGCGCTCGGCACCTTCGGCATCACGGGCGAGTGCGGATCGAACGGCGGAGGGGTGTTGCGGTTCAGGCGAGCGGCCGCGCGCGGTGCGCCGGGATCGGTCTTGCGAATGTTGGGACGGCTGTTGCCGAATGGCGCGGCGGTGTGTGAGCGCTCCACACCCGGCACGTTGGGGCTCTTCGGGATCACGACGTCCCCGGTGTCCATCGACGCCGGCGGGCGGTTCGTGGGCATGTCGTCGTCTTCCTCGTCCTCCTCCACGACGATGCGACGCTTCGAGGGCCGCGCCGCGGGCCGCTCGGTGTCGGTGGGAATGCTCTCGCCGCGTAGCTCAGCTTCGACCTTGGCCAGGATGCGACGCTCCTCGTCCGAGATCGCGTCCATGTCGCTTGCCACCTCGGCCTCGAGCTCGCCGAGATCGACGTCGATGTCGAGCTCGATGTCCGCGCCCTTCTTGCCGGCGCCGGCGTTGGGGCCGAAGCGCTTCTGCGCCTTCACCATGTGCCGCTTGAACGTGCCGTCCTCGATCGCGCGACAGGTGCGATGCCACAGCGACTGGTAGGTGTTCAGCTTCTGCGTGACGACAGTGAAGCGAAAACGCAGCGCGGTGTTGCGGATCTGTTCACGCCGAAGCACCTCCACGCGACGCTCGACGTCCTTGCGCGGCACCTGTGGCTCGAGCTTCTCGTAGCCAAGGAAGTACTGATCGTAGAGCTGTCGGAGCCGGTCCAGGCGGGTCTCCAGCTCGGCAACCATGCCTTCGATCTCTTTCTGATTCAGCGCCACGCGCTTCCGAAATTACCGCATCCGTCCGTGCGCGGCCACCCCCCAGTCGCCAGTCGCCAGTTGCGTAGCTCGCGCGGGTATTACGCGCCGGAGGAAAAGGGCATGCAGAGCGGGAAGGGCTTTGATACGTTCGATGGTGGAGGCTTCTATGATGCAATCTCGTCGGACCGCGTTGGGCTATGCGAGCGTACTGTTCGTGGGCATCGTGGCGGCCTGCTCCAGCTCGTCGACGACGGGTGGGGGTGGCGATACGGCGGATGGCGGCCCCACGGACGGCACCGACGGAAGCGTCGTGGTCCCTGGTGATGGCGGCGGCAAGGCGGACAGCGGTCCCATCATCCCCTGCAAGACGGGCAAGGACTGTCCGTCGGGTGTGTGCTCCGGCAAGGGCACATGCCTGGACCCCACCTCGACCGACGGCGTGAAGAACGGCACCGAGACGGACATCGACTGCGGAGGCACCGCACCCACGAAGGCGCCCGCGTGTCAGGACGCCAAGGCTTGCGCGATAGGTGCAGACTGCAAGGATCTCGTCTGCACGGATTTGATGGACGGCAAGGGCCTGCGCTGTCAGGCGCCGACCTCCACGGACGGCGTGAAGAACGGCAACGAGACCGGCGTCGACTGCGGCGGCATGGGCAATCCCCAGTGCGCGAACGGTCAAGGCTGCGCAGCACGGACGGACTGCACGAGCGGCGTCTGCGTGCCGCCCGAAGGTGGTGCAGGCCTCGTGTGCACGGCGCCCACGCCGGCAGACGGAATGCAGGACGGAACCGAGACCGACGTGGACTGCGGCGGCGCGGCCGCGCCCGCGTGCATCGATACACTGAAGTGTCTCGTTGGCGGCGACTGTACGAGCAAGGTTTGCAAGAATCTCGGTGCGGGCCTGCGCTGCCAGCCGCCCACCTCGGGCGACGGCGTGACGAACGGCACCGAGACCGACATCGACTGCGGCGGCGGCGCGCCCACCAATGCGCCGGCATGTATTGCGGGCAAGAACTGCCTTGCGAGCGCCGACTGCAAGAGCACGGGCTGTAGCTACGCGAACAAGTGCACCATCACGAAGAGCTGCGTACCGCACTACGGCGGTGACTCGTGCGGCACCGGCGAGCCCGGCATGATGGGCTCCGTCAACGAGGAGTGCTGCGCCACGGCGCTGGTCACCGCAGACAAGGGCACCGTCAACCTGGGCAAGTACCAGGTCACGTCGGGCCGCATGCGGACGTTCCTCACCGCGGTCAAAGGCGACGTGAGAACGTTCATCCAGGGCGAGCGCGCGAAGAACCCCACACTCAACGGCGCGACCATGAACGCGAGCTGGGATCTCTATCTCCCCTCCGCGATGACGGGATGTGAGCAGGACGGCTCGTGCGCGGTGAACGAGATCTCCGACTACGCCATGTTCGAGGACATGAGCGGCCTTCACCCCGATCTGCCCGCCTACGTAGGACTCTACTCGAGCGCGTACAGGCAGCTCGGCGGAACCGTGTTTCATGGGCAAGGCACCACGCTACAAGGCTGTCGACTCGACGCGCCCGGCACGCACTCGTACTGGATGGACAAGACCACGCAGACCAATTACTTCGGCGACAATCAGGCCGAGTTCAGCCAACAGGTCTACGACGAGAAGCCAATGAACTGCGTGCCTTACCTCATGGCGCAAGCCTTCTGCATCTGGGATGGCGGCCGGCTCGAGACGTTCCCCGAGTGGCAAGCGGCCTGGGGAGCTGGCACGTACCCATGGGGCGCGTCACCGCAGCCGAAGCCGCAGAAGTCGGCGACGTTCAACGCGTACCGATATCCGACGGCGACGGACGCGATCCTTCGCTCGCACCTCGGCGACATGGCGTACGATCAGTCCTTGATCCCAGCGGTGGGTCAGAGCATCGAGTACGGGGACTACACCTACAGCTACGAGTATCCGAACCTCGGAACGTACGACTACATCGTTTTCCTCGACTCACCGGGCCGTGTGAAGGGCCGCGGTCCCGCGGGTCACGCGGACGTGCTCGGACCGATGATGGAGGTCACCTCCACTGGCTCGTTCAGCGCGGACCCGCGCACTGCATCTGCCTACTGGACGGCGAACGGCTCGTGGGAAGGCCACGGCTACAGCAAGAACGTGATCTGGACGAACTTCAGCCTCACGAACAAGTACGGCAAGCAGAGCATGCGCTGCGCGTATCCGACCCTGCCCTGACCTGCCTGTCTTGATCGTGCGCGGAGCTACTGCGGGAGCGGCGTGATTTTCACGTTGTCGAAGCAGACCTTGGCTTCCCAGTCGTTGAAACCGAAGTGATCGTGGCCGGGGCCCATCAGGGGCTCCGTGTCCACGAAGGTCGCCATGAGCAACGTGTCAACGTAGTAGCGCACGGTCTTCGCGTCGGTGCGCTCCACCTTCACGTGGTAGATCTGTCCGCGCATCACCGGCTTCTGGCGCGGGTCGTCGGAGTCCTTGTCCACGCGGACGACCTTGCGGTCCTCCTTGTGCTCGTCGAGCCGGGCAAGCACGTGGAGCGTGTTCTTCCAGCCGCCGAGGATGGCGAGGTAGCTCGTCGCGTCGTTGTAGGAGTTGCCCTTCGCGAAGCCGCGGCCGTCGCCCCAGAGCTCCGCCTTCAGGTCGCCCTCGGGTGAGTCGCTCTTCGCGTCCCACTCGATGCGCGCGTTGATCGGAATGGGGCGCGAGAACCAGATGCCGTGGTTGTGCGCGTTCTCCACGCAGAGCCAGCCGTCCTCGATGCGCCACGCGTTCGTCTGTGCCTGCGTCCAGTTCGGGCCGATGTTGGTCTTGTCCTCACCGGGCGCTGGCTGGAGAGGCTGCCCGGACTGCGCCGGCTTGTCCTGCGATCCCATCGGGACCGGGACCGTGCGAAGGACCATCCCGCCGTCGGACAACGTCTCCAGGAAACGCCGCATGCGCACGCCGCCGTCGGCCGCGGCGTTGACGCCATTCCCGCCATCACTCACGACGCTGGCGTCGGTGTCGGCGCCGCCCTCGGCGGTCAGGTTCCCGATGCCGAAGAGCGGGGGCAGCTTTGTCGCAAGCCCAGCCTCGGGGCGATCGAAGGTGTCCTCGAACGCAGCGGTGAGGACGTTGACCGGCGGTCTGGGCAACGTCGAGACGGGCGTTGCGCTGGTGGCGCCAGCGTCATCCGGTGTGGCGTTTCCCGGAGGAACGCAGGCGGCAACGGTCGCAGCGACCGTCAACAACGCAGGGAACAGGAGCTTGTTTTGCCTGGACGAACGCATGCGCACGGAGCTCCCTCTTAGCACTACTGCCCGGGGGCATTGATGGTAAAAGGCGGGACGCCATGCATCCGATCCTTTTTCGCATCCCGCTCCCGAACAAGCCGCTCTTCCTCTGGTGGGTGCTCGCGGCGGTCGCGGTCCTCTCAGCGCTCTATGCCGGCTGGTCGTTCCGCAAGGCTGACAAGAACTCGGCGGCCTCGGGGCTCGTCGTCGCCGTGGCGCTCGGCGCGCTGGGCTACGTGTTCCGCGACAAGAACTGGCTCATGCCGAACCTCCCCATCTACTCGTATGGCGTGATGCTCGGCATCTCGCTCATCGTGGGCTGGTACCTGACGCTGAAGCTCGCGACGCTGGACGGTCTCCCCAAGGAGACCATGGCCAACTGCTATGTCATCACCGCCGTCGTGGCCGTCGTCGGCTCGCGCGTGCTCTTCATCGCGACCAACCCGGATGACTTCAAGGAGGTCTCGGACGTGTTCGCGCTCCGCCGCGGCGGCCTGGTCGCGTACGGCGGATTCCTGGGCGGCTACGTCGGGAGCTGGTTGTATCTTACACGCAATCGCGTCCGCCTCATGCCTTGGGCCGACGTGGCGGTGCCCAGCCTGGCGTCCGGTCTCTTCATCACGCGCATCGGCTGCTACCTCTTCGGCTGCGACTTCGGCACGCGCCTGGAAGACGGCGCGCCGGGCTGGCTGAAGAACCTCGGTACGTTCCCGCACTGGACCGGCACCATGGCCGACTCGGGCGAGGGATCGCCTGCGTGGCTTCGCCACAACGATCTCTTCAAGGGCACGCCCGCGGGTATGGAGCTCGCGAAGCTCGGACACTCGTTCCCGGTGCATCCCACCCAGATCTACGAGTCGGTCGCCGGCCTCATGCTTCTCCTGTTGCTGCTCAGCCAGCGCAAGAATCAGGTGTTTCGCGGGCAGATTTTCTTCCTCTTCACGTTCGCGTACGGCGTCATCCGCTTCATCATCGAGGTCTTCCGCGACGACACCGAGCGCGGCTCCTTCGGCCCCTTCGGCGCCCGTCACATCATGATCTCGTTCGCGCTGCTCCTGATGGCGCTGGGCTTCACGTTCGGTATCGCGCTCGGCATCCGCAACGAGAAGGCGCGTACCGCTGCGCGCGTCCTGTCGTTCGCGTTCCCGGTGGCAGCGTTCATCATGCTCCGCCCGCAGTCGTTCGCGGAGAGCACGCGCATCCAGTTCTCCACCAGCCAGTGGGTGGCGCTGCTGTCCGGCCTCGCCGTCTCGTTCTTCTATGCGCGGTTCTGGCTCGCTGCGCAGAGGAACCCGCAGATGGCCATGGGCATCGGGTCGCTCGGTGACGGCGTCGCGGAGCTCGCGGAGAAGGAAGCTGCGGAGGAGCTGAAGGAGAAGAAGAGGGCCGCGAAGAAGGCCGGCGCGAAGAAGGCCGGCGACGCGGACACGGACGAGGTCACGTCCGAGGCGCGCGTGAAGGCGAAGAAGAAGGCGGACGAGGACGAGGACGAGGACAAGGACGAGGACAGCGACAGCGACGGCGACAGCGACGACGACGACGACGACGACAAGGTCGAGAGCAACGTCGACGAGAAGAAGTCCGACAAGAAGGCCGACGAGAAGAAGTCCGACAAGAAGGCCGACGAGAAGAAGTCCGACAAGAAGGCCGACGAGAAGAAGTCCGGCGAAGAATCCGCCTAGCGCACGTGGCTACGCGGGGGACCCGTCGCAACGCGCTGCAGCTTGGCGGCGCGGTCATCTGTGGGCTGCTCCTCGAGCGTGCATCGCTCCGCGGTGGCTTCGACAACACGCGACGTGAGGTCTTCGCCAGCACCGACGTGTTCGCGCGCAGCCTCGCCGCTCTCGATGCGCATGCGGAGCTCCGCGCGGGCTCGATCCTGCATTTCGGGCACTCCACGCACCTGCTCTCCGTCGCGGGCGTGCGCGTGCTCACCGATCCGTGGATCTACGATCCCGTGTTCGGCGCGCTGCGCCACGAGCACGGGCTCCCCGCGCACCCATCCGGGCTCGCCACGGCCGACGTGCTGTGCCTGACGCATGAGCATCCCGATCACGCGGACCCCACCGCGCTCGCGCACATGCCGCGCGGTGCACGATGCCTGGTCGGGTCCGCGCGCACGGCCCAGCTCGCGCGAGACGCGGGCCTCACGGATGTCACGTTGATGGAGCCATGGCAGAGCCTGCGCGTGAGGGAGCTGGAGATCACCGCAGTGCCCGCGCTGCACGACGTGCCGGAGGTGGGCTTCGTGCTGCGAGGCGCGGAGAGGTCCGTGTATTATGCAGGTGATACGCGCGAAGGCCCGGCGCTCCTTGAGATCCGCGCGCGGCTCTCTCCGCGGACGGCCATCCTCCCCGTTGACGGGATGCATCGGAAGGGCACGCAGCGCATGACGATGGGGCCCGAGGAGGCGATCGCAGCCACGCGCACGCTGGGCGTTTCCCAGGTCATGCCGTCCCACGCGGAGACCTTCCTGCACGATCCCATCGCGAGCGCGTTCCTCTGGGAAAAGAAGGACGACGCGGCGAAGGCGTTCGTCGCGCTCGCGGCGGCGGGCCTGCCAGGCGTCGTGTGCCTGAACCCAGCCGCTGGGGAGATCGTGGCGCTGTGAGCTTCGCTTTCGTCCGGGGTGTTCTAGGCCTAGACTCCACTCCGCCTCGTTGAGACGCCCTTCCTCCTTCTTGTTTGCTGCCGCGCTCGTTCTTGCCGCCCCGGCTGCGTGGGCCGACAAGGTCGCCGTCATCAAATTCCATGGCGCCGGCCTCACAGGGGCCGAGCTCGAGGCCGCACGCGCCGTGACGCGCGACGCCGCCACCGCGAAGGGACATGTGTTCCCCACGGACGCGGAGCTGATGCAGGCGGAGACCAGCATTCACGACGGTGTCGCCGACACCAGCGCCGAGTACCGCGAGGCCGGTCGTGCCGCAGGCGCGGACTGGGTCGTGGCGGGGCGCGCGGACGCAAACCCCGCGGGCGGCTATCACCTGGAGCTCGAGGTCTGTCAGATCTCGAGCGGCCGCGTGGAATCCGCCGCCCGCGACATCGAAGGACCCACGGCGAAGGCAGACGTGGAGGAGATGCTCGCGTTCGTGCTCCGTCCTGCCGGCATCGGCCGCGAGACGCCGCCGTGGCTGGGCAAGGGCAAGCCCAAGCCGCCGCCGCCGCAGCCGGTACCGCCGCCGCCGCCGCCAACACCGCCTCCTCCGCCTCCTCCTCCGCCTCCACCGAAGGAGCCCGAGAAGCCGCCGCATGCGTACGCGGAGGGGCATCCGATCATCCTGGGCCTCGGCCTTGGCGTGTCGAGCGCGCTTGCGCGACCTTCTCGCGCATCCGGTCCCACCACCTCCATGGTCATCGACGGGTTCGGAGGCTATGCGATCGAGAGCGTGCGCGGCCTCGAGCTGCGCGCAAACCTCGGCATCACGGCCGTTGGTCCCTCCGCCTTCACGCTGGATGGCGGCGCGCGCTACGCGTTCGCCGTACTCCCGCGGCAGCAGCTCTACGTGGGTCCGGAGCTCGGCATCGGCGCGTTCGTCACCGAGGGCGCGAAGAAGCAAGGCTACTTCCTCACGCACGGCTCGGCGTTCATCGCGTGGGAGCCGCATCCCAACGTGCAGGTAGAGCTGTTGGGCGATCTCTCGGCGGCGGTGGGCGGCGACACGTTCGTGCTCGGCGGTGGCACCGTTCGCGGCACCGCGCGCTTCTGATGCTCTCGCTCCGAAGTAGAAGAGACACCACACGTCTTGCCGTGCGCGCCGCGAAGGTGCTGGCGCCAGGCGCGCTGGTGCTCTTGTCTGGCGGGCTTGGCGCAGGGAAGACGTTCTTCGCGCGCGCGCTCCTCCGGGGTTTGGGCGTGACGGCCGCAGTGCCGAGCCCCACGTTCACCCTCCTGCAGGAATACGAGACGCGCGTCGGCGTGGTCCTTCATGTAGACCTCTACAGGCTGCGCGAAGCGGGTACGGACACCCGCGTGGAGATCGCGCGACTCGGGCTGCGTGAGCTGCGGGGCGACGGCGCGATCCTCCTCGTGGAGTGGTCCGATGGCTTCGAGGAGGAGCTCGGCGGCGCAGCATCGCTCTCGTTCGCCTTCGAGCGCGCCGGCGGTGCGTCTGGCCTCGTCGGCGAGGAGCGCTCCGTTCGCGTCAGCGGCGCCGACGCAGACAAGTTGTAAACTACACCTACCCCTGCGCGCCGCGACGATCGAGCTCGTTGTTCATCACGCATACCGCGTCGTCGGTGTGCAGACTGACGGGCCCCAGGGAACATGAGATGGTGTCGCGCGCGCGCAGGTCCGCGAGCGTCTCCTCGTCGAACCCGGTGTGGTCGCCCAGGACGATCACGGGCTCTGCCGCAAGCCGCGCGTCGCGCACGTCGGGCGCGCCTTCCGAGAGGACATAGAGCGGCCGCCCCACGAACGTCGAGAGCAGCGCCGCCGCGGTGCCCCGTGAGATTGACACGCCTGGCCTCACCTCCACGAAGCCGGGCGCGGCGTCGTCGGCGTGGCTCGCGAGGGACTTCTGGAGGAGGATGGCGAGGCTCCGCTCGTCGGGCCGCAAGAACTTCGCGGTCTCTCCCTGGAAGCGCACAGTCCGAGGCGCACGGTCCCCGCCCAGGAGCACGAGGAAGATCTCCGCATCCTTGCGCACGCCATGCGACGTGAGGAGCGCCGCGCGCACGGAGCGCACCAGCACGTCGAGCCGCCCGCTGGAGCCAGCCAGATCATCGAGCAAGAACTCGGATGACGCCGTCGCGGTCCGGCCAATGATCACGAATGAGCGCACCGCCCCATCATAACTCGGCGTGCGCGCCGGCCCGTGAGGTCTTATGTTGAGGGAAGAATCCGTGTCAGAAACGGCTCACTCTCCTGGTCGGCTGCCTCCGCCCACGTCGATGGCCCCCGCCACCGCCGCGAAGGCGCTCATCACGCAGCTCGGCTCGCCCACAATAACGCGGGGCCCCATGACGGTCGCGGATGCGTCCGCGAAGAGCGGACTCGCGCTGCGCGACGCGGAGGCTGGGCTCACGTTCCTCACGGCCGAGTACCGCGGACATCTGCGCGTGACGGAGGATGGAGATCTCCTCTACGTCTTCCCCGACGGCTTCACGAAGCCATGGGAGACGAAGGAGCGCTGGCAGCGCGCGATGGGCGCCGTCACGCACGCGCTGGTCGGTGCTGGGCGCTTCATCATCCGCGCGTGGCTGCTCATCGCGATGGTGGCGTACGCGCTCATCTTCGTCGCGATTCTGATCGGTCTCAGCATGGCAGGCAATCGCAGGGATGAACGCGGCCCAGGTCTTGGGCTCATCGGCGTGCTCTTCCGTGCCATCGCTGACGCAGTCTTCTGGACGGCGCGCCCGTTCTCGCCAGTCTACGTCTATCCGTACGCGTTCGTGGACGACGGCTTCTCGGGCACGCGACGTCGCGACCAGCGCCGCGCGACCGCGCAGGCCAAGGAAGACGAGGTGCCGTTCTACGAGCGCGTGAACCGCTTCGTCTTCGGTCCGAAGGAGCCCGCGCCCGACCCGCTTCTGCTGCGCGCGAGCATCCTCGAGGTCATCCGCAACGGCAAGGGGCGCATCGGCCTCTCCGACGTCATGCGCGTCACCGGTCTTCCACGCGACGCGGCAGACCCGCTGATGGCGCGCCTCATGCTCGACCACGACGGCACCGTGGAGGTGTCCGACGCGGGCGGCATCTACTATGTCTTCCCGGAGATGCGCCGCACCGCCGCAGCGGCAGATTCGCTGCCCTTCCCGCCGCGCGGCCCGAAGGCCGCATGGGAGACGCCGAAGACGCAGCCGCCGCTCACTGGCAATGGCGTCAAACACAACCTCGGCATCGCGGCGCTGAATGCGTTCAACCTGCTCGCGAGCGGATGGGTGCTCGCGCACGGTCTGACCATCGGGAACCTCATGCTCCTGTTCTCGAAGAAGCCGCCGATGGTGCTGCCAGATGATGGCCTGCCGATCGCGCTCGGCGTGGTGCCGCTCCTGTTCTCGCTCTTGATCTTCATGCTGCCCGTGCTGCGCGCCGTGAAGAACAAGCTCGCCGAGGGTGCGGTGAGAAAAGAGAACGCGCGCCTCCAGATCATGAAAGAGGTGCTCACGCATGCGGCGCGGAAGGAGCCCGTGTCCGACGACGTGCTCCGCGATCGCGTGCGCGTGGCCACGGGACACGAGCCCACCTCGAAGGAGATCACGCGCGAGGTGGTCGCGCTGGGGGGCGACGTGGACACGGGCCCGGAGGGCGAGATCCGCTACCGCTTCGCCGATCTCGAGGCAGAGGCAGAGGCGCTGGAAGAAGAGCGCGCGCACGCCCCGGAGAAAGAGGCGCGGCTGGGTCGCGTGGTCTTCGGCAGTGACACATGAGCACCAGGGCAGGTCCTTGGTGTTATGTGTATATTACATGATCTTGCAGGCCGGCGTCGCCAGACGATAGGGCGTCTGGTTCTTGATCGCACTGCACAGGTCGGTGCAAGCGCCGCCGGTGCACACGTTCACGCCCGTCGTGGGTTTCGGGCAGGTGGTTGGCATGCCCCAGCACGATGGGTTCTTCAACGTCGCGCCGCAGGTGGTGCCGCCGACGTCGGGCCTGTCGAACGCGCAGTCCGCCGCGGCGAGCGCGTTGCATTTCGCGTTGCCTGCAGGCGCTCCATTGCAGAGCGCGGGGGACGCGCAGGCACCGGCAGACTTCACCGCCGCAACGAAGCTCGAGGCCGTGGCGGCGTTCCAGTAGTTCACCGTGTCGCAACCGCAGACAGGGCTGTAGTCGCTCGCGCCGACGGCGATCTTCTGGCAGCTGCCGGTCGTGCAGTTCGGGGAGACGCAGACCTCGTCGCCCGCGCACGTGTTGCTGGTGCCACCAGAACCCACGGTGCACGGGCGGGAATTTCCGGCGTCCTTCACGGAGCCGGAGTCGACCTTGCCGCCACCGCTACCGTCCTGGTTAGAACCGCCACCGCCACCATCGTCCTCGTTGCCGCCGCCGCCGCTTCCATCCGCGGCGGAGCTTCCGTCGCCGCTGCTGCCACCCCCGCCGTCGGAGTCACCGCCGAACAGGTCCGTGCTACCAGCACCACCGCACGCCACGAGCACCGCACAAACGAGGCCGGAAAAAGCAAAGCGCCGCATGGCTTCATTCTGCCGCTCGGACAACGTCCACGCAAGAAACCTCACTGGGTCGTCATGCTCACAGTGAGAGTATTGGCCTGCCCTGCCGCGAGAGGGAGCTTCACCCACACCGTCCCGCCCACGTCGGCCGTGGTGAAGTAGCCGCTCGGCGCCTTGTTCAGTGCATCCAGTGTGGCGGCCTTGGTGAGCGGCGTCATCCCTGCGGTCACTGTACTGACCACGCCGCTGCCGACGCCGCCCAGGCTCACGATCTCGAGCAGCGCGCCCTTCACGAACGTGCCTCCCGCCGTCAGGTTCATCGCGATGTCCGGCAACGTCACGGTGGCGTCCAGATGGAAGCCGTCGAACACGTCCAGGTTCACGGGGGCGCTCGCACGCGGCGCGAACCGCACGCCGAGCACGCCGGGGTCCGCAGCGAACGAGTCGATCATGGTCGGGTCCGCCACTGGCGAGAGCGTCTGCACCGTGGAGCGAAGCATCGGGATCGCGCCCGTGGAGCGCAGGAACAGCGGCAGCTTCTCGAGCGGCGCGGGCACTGTCTTCGTGGTGCCGCCAGGGTAGATCGTGCCATCCCACCAGTCGATCCATTCTCCCGCGGGAAAGATCACGCTGCGATGCGTGGCGCCGCGCTCGAGCACGGGCGCGACGAGCAGGTCGTCGCCGAACAGGTACTCGTCCGAAGGATGCACGCCGAGCTCCGGGTACGCGAAGCCGAGCGGACGCAAGAGCGGGTGCCCCGACCGGATGATGCCCTGCGCGAGAGTCCACGCATACGGGAAGAGCCGCATGTGGAGCGACGCGTACTGATTGAACAGGTCGAGCGTTGCCTGGGTGCGACCGTTGTCCGCAGTGAACTCCCACGGCATCTGCGAAGAGCCATCGCCGACCTCCATCACGGCTGCGAGCGCGGTCTGCTCGAACCACCGGATGTAGAGCTCGTTGTCCGGGGGAGAGTTGCGGTAGCCGCCCGTGTCGGAGGCGAAGAACGGAAAGCCGGACACGGAGAGCGAGAGACCCTGCACCACTGTCGCAGGCAGTCCGCCCACGCCGTTCGCCATCTTGCCGTCCTTTGTCATGTACGGCTCGCCGTGGTGGCCGAACGTGGAGTCCATGTCGCCCGGCCACATGATGGACGCGCTCGCCTGATCGCCCCAGCGCGCTGCGCGACAGAGCAAGAAGGAGCTCTCGGGCAGCGCTGCCTTGTACGCGTCGTGGAACGCGCGCGTGTACGCGTAGTGTCCGGTGCGCTCGTCCGTGCCGTCGTGGAACTTCCACGTGTTGCGCGAGTTGCGGAGCGCGGGGATCACGTCCTCGCCGTAGTCCAGCTTGAAGCCCTCGATGCCGGCCTTGATGTAAGGCGTGAGCGCGCTCTTCCAGAATGCGTTCGCGCCCGGCGCGGTGAAGTCGATCGGCGCGCTCCAGTTGTTGAAGAGGATCCCATTCTGCAGGGGAAAATAGCCGGATTGCTCGGCCATGGTGCGAAAGGGCTCCGCGCCCTTCTCGATGTACGGCACATGCCAGAGGCCCATGCGAAGGCCCGCCTTCTGCGCCTCCGCGATCATCCCCTGCGGATCCATGTAGGTTGCATCGAAATCGAAGGTGCCGATCTTCGTCGAGTACGGGCGGTCGATCCACATCGCGCTCGCGGGGACGTGGAGGCTCCTCACCTTCGCGATGTCGTCGCGCACCTGCATCTCCCCCTTGGCGTCGTTGCGCCAGAGGAACGGGCCCAGCGCCCACGGGGCAGGCAAGAGCGGGTACGCCGTGTCCCTGTAGTAGTGCTGCGGGATGTCGATGGGCTTCACCTCGGAGTAGAGATGGAACACGAAGCCGTCCTTCGTGGTGCCGCCAGTGCCGTACGTGATCTCGAGGAGCGTCGGCTCCTTGCGCGCGACGTCGAAGAGGCCGACGCGCTTGTCCTCCACGAAGACACCCCACCCGCGCGACCCGACGATGAAGGGGATGGGCGCGTGCGCCTCGTTGTAGCCGCTCTCCGTGGTGCCGTCGGGCTCGATCTGCATGGGCCGCAGCTTGCCGCGGTTGTCCACCAGGTCCTCGAGCTCGCCCAGGCCGTAGAAGCCCTCGTTCGGATCAGCGGCGGTTCGCGGGCGAAGGCGGATGTACGCCACTGGCTGCGCGCCCGTGACGTTGACGGTCATCGTTGCCTTGAACGAGCCAGGCTCGACCTGTTCGAGCTGCACGTTGACGATGGCGCCGTCGTATTCGAGCGAGAGGGTGGCGTGGTAATCGTCCACGACGGTCACCTGGAAGCGCGTGGGCGCCCGAAAGTCCGCATCCAGGCTGGGCGGAGCGACGCTGCCGTCCTGCGTGTACTCGAGCCAGTAGGGATCGTAGCTCGCGACGTCGGAGATGGCGTCGACGAAGCCGAGCTCGAACGCGTCGGCGCCGAAGTAGAGCTTCGGTACGTTGTTCTCTTGCAGCGTCACGGTCTTTCCGCCGTCCTCGATGACGAGGGAGTTGGCGCGGTCGCCGACAAACTTGGCCGGCTCCGAGCCTCCGTTGTGGCAGCCGCTCTCCGCGGGTGCGAGCGCGAAGAAGCCAGAGAGCACGGCGAGCGGGAGGAGTCGGACGTGCAAGCGACGCGCTTGTTCGTTCATGTCACAAATCCTACCATGCCCTCAAGTGCAGACGGCGTTTCCGACCCGATTCGTGGGGAAGGTGCTGCCCCTCCTCCTCGGCGTGTACGCGGTCGGGTCTGGAGAGGGTGTGCGCGCGCCGGCTCCCCACGCGCGCTTCGCGGAGCCGACGGAGATCGTGGGCCGCGCTGCGTCGCTTCGCGTGGACCCGGCGGCGTCGACCATCAGCGTGGTCTCGGACGATGGAAAGCGCGTGTCGCGCATGGAGATCGCGATCGTCCATGGTGGTGTGGCGCACGCGCTCTCGGCCCTGGAGATCAAGACGAAGCGAAGGCACGGTGAGATCGTCGTGCAGATCGGTGGGAAGGAAGGCCTGCCGCCATCGAACGTGCACTTCTCGCTGGACCGCATCCACGACGTGTTCAACGTCGTGCTCGAGGCGCCGCCCGAGGTGTCGCTGCGCTTCGACGTCACGCGTCCGCGCGCCGTCTTCGTGCCGGGGACGGGCGTGCTCGCGGACGTGGGCACCGTGAACGGGAAGGCCGTCGTGCTCGACACGGAGGACGAGCCGTACGCGCTGGCATCGGCGGACATGCCGCTCTACGCCACGTTCACGGGCGAGACGCCGGAGAGCACGCACCTCACGATGACCGTGGGAGATGCGTCGCAAGGCGCCGCCCGCGAGAAGCCGAAGCTCGCGCTGCAGCTCGTGGCAACGACGCTGGACTCGGAGCTCGTCTCGCGCACGTTCCAGGCGATGGGCGAGGAGGTCTTGCCGCTCAAGGTGGTGGTCGCTGGTGCCACCCTTGAGTCGCGCATCTTCGGCTCCGACGACGACGGCCATCTGATCGTCCGCATGCGCATGCACCCTGGCGAGCACGTCACGGTGATGGTGCCCGCGCGCGTGACCCGGTTCTACGCGGCAGCGACTCCGGATGACACGAGCGCGCCCGTTCGCTTCGAGCCAGGACTTCCGTGGGAGCTCGTGCTGGACGTCTCGCCCGGCGGTGAGCTGCGCGTGCGAGTCGTGGATGGAGACACTGACACGCCCGTCACTGCGCGTATCGTCGTGCATGGCGTGGAGGGCACGCTCGACCCCAGCTTCGGTCCCGACTACCGCGCGTCCGGCGCGGGACCGATCATGGACTCGCAGAAGGGCGAGGTGGTGACGCCGCTCCCCGTGGGCCGCTACCGCGTGCTCGCCACGAAAGGCCTCGAATACAACATCGACGCGGAGACCGTCGAGATCCAGAGCGGCAAGAAGAAGGCCGTGGATCTGGTCCTGCGCCGCGTGATTGACACGCCCAACATGGTCGCGTGCGATCTACACGTACATGCACGTCCGTCGTTCGACACGCCCGTATCGATCGAGGACCGCGTGCTCTCCCTGGTGAGCGCCGGAATCGAGTTCGCGGTGCCGACGGAGCACAATATCGTCGGTGACTATGCGCCCGCGCTCGCGGTGCTCGGAATGGAGAAGAACCTGTCCTTCGTGCCCGGCGTGGAGGTGACCACGTACAACCCGCGCTTCGGACACTTCGGGATCTTCCCGTATCCGCTCGGCGCACCTCCGCCGTACAAGGGCACGACCATCGGCGCGGTGTTCGCCGCTTCGAAGGGCAACGATGAAGCTCGTGTGCTGGTGGTTCACCATCCGCGCCTGCCGAAGCAGATCGGTTACTTCGACGTCGTCGGCTTCGATCCGCAGAACAAGCAGACGTTCGGCAAGGTGCGCATGGACTTCGACGCGCTCGAGGTCTTCAACGGCTACGAGAAGGACAGCTCCGAGAAGGTCCAGCGCGTGCTCGCCGACTACTACGCGCTGCTCGATACCGGCCATCGCTTCGCGGCGACGGGCAGCAGTGACTCTCACCGGATCCAGTACCAGTGGGCGGGCTACCCGCGCACGATGGCGCTCGTTCCCCCGGAGAAGGGCGGCTCGTTCGAGCGCCCCGTGGACACGCAGGCCGTGGTCTCCGCCATCAAGCACGCGCATGCGTCCGTCACCAGCGGGCCGATCGTGGAGATCTCGATCGACGGCAAGGGGCCGGGCGACGAGCTTGCGGTCCATGGTACGACGCAGGTCGTCGCACACGTGCGCGTGCGCGCAGCACCGTGGGTCGACGTCACCTCCGTGGAGGTGGTGGCGGCTGGAAAGGTCCTCGCGACCATCCCGGTGAAGAGCAGGCCCACACGCATCGGAAAGGAGAGCGGTGACGACGCGGAGCTGGCCTCGGAGGTCCTGCGCTTCGAAGGTAACGTGCCGCTCACGCTCGCGCCCGGCACCAAATGGGTGCTCGCGATCGCACGCGGAACACGCAAGCTCGACGATGTGCTTCCGTTCATGCCCGTGGTACCCATCGGGCTGACCAATCCTGTGTGGATCAGCGGGATTTGATGGTATCCCGTGGGCGGGGCCATGACCACATTCGGACGCTACCGCCTTCTCGAGCGTCTCGGCCAAGGAGGCATGGCCGAGGTCTTCAAGGCGAAGAGCTACGGCGTCGAAGGCTTCGAGAAGGTCATCGTCATCAAGCGCATCCTGCCTGAGCTGGCGGAGAGCAAGGACTTCGTCGACCTCTTCATCCACGAGGCGAAGCTCGCCGTGCGGCTGTCGCACGCGAACATCGTCCAGGTCTTCGATCTTGGCGTGACCAAGGTCGAGGCTGAGGCGGGCGCGGCGGGCGAGCACCCGGAGAACCGCACGTCGCCGGACGTCTACTACATGGCCATGGAGTACGTGCAAGGGTTCGACCTGGCCACGCTCCTCACCATGGCGCGGCGGCGACAGGAGCTCCTGCCCATCGAGATGTGCGTGTATATTGCATCTGAAGTGGCGAAAGGGCTGGACCACGCCCACCGCCGCCGTGACGAGCAGATGCAGCCGCTGGGCATCGTGCACCGTGACGTGTCGCCGCAGAACGTGCTGCTGTCGTTCGAGGGCGAGGTCAAGGTCACCGACTTCGGTATCGCGAAGGCGAAGGGCGTGCTCATGCCCACGAATCTGGAGGACACGCAGTCGCGTCGCCTGCAGGGGAAATTCGGCTTCATGAGCCCCGAGCAGGCGCGTGGAGACGACACGGATGCGCGCTCCGATCTCTTCTCGCTCGGCACCGTGCTGTACGAGTGCCTCACCGGCGTGAACCCTTTCTCGGGGCCCACCACGTTCGAGACCCTGCGCCGCGTGCAGGCATGCGAGTACCCGCCGGCGCTGTTGCTCAGGCCCGAACTACCCGAGGAGCTCATCACGATCCTGAGCACCTCCATGGCGAAGGAGCCCCCGCAGCGCTACCCGGACGCCGCGCGCATGTACGAGGCGCTGGTAGCATTCCTCTACACGCGCGACCGGCGCTGGAGCGCGCGCGATCTCTCCGAGTACCTCCTCACGCGACGCGACGACGCCGAGGCGCCGCATCCGGTCGTGGCGCTCGCGGAGGGCAGCGAGTACGAGCGCACGCCCATCGAGGGCCCCGTTCGTCGCGGCAGCTACCCGTCCATCCCCGCGGTGGAGGTCGGCCCAAAGTCCGTCGACCTCACGGCCACTGCGGCGCTCGGCGAGCGGCGAGAGGTCACGGCGCTCGTGGTCAGCGCCGGAACACGCGATGCGCCGGAGTTCCAGGAGCGCGTCGCCACGGCCCTCGAGCGCTACGGCGGTCGCATCTACTCGCGCGATCCGGCGCAGGTCACCGCGCTGTTCGGGCTCACGGAGCCGGACGGCCGCGACACGGAGATGGCCGCGCGCGCCGCGCTCATGGTCGTGCGCAATCCGCACGGTGGCCAGCGGCCCAGTGCAGGCGTGCACTCTGCACGCATTCATGTGTCGCAGACGGGCGAGCCCACGGAGGACGAGCGCCTGCAGAGCGTGATCGCCACCGCGCGCGATCTGGCCCGCGCGAAGGAAGGGCGCGTCGCCATCTCTGCGTTCGCCGTGAGGCAGGTGCGCTCCACCTTCGTGTTCGAGACGCTCACGGACGCGCCTCCTGGCCTGTCCACGTCTTCCACGTTCCTGGTGCGCAACGTGCGGGACCCCAGCGAGGCGTTCGGTCGCTTCATCGGTCGTCGCGAAGAGCTGCGCGTGATCGGCACGGTGCTCGCGGACGCGTCCAAACGCAGCGCGCAGGCGCTCACCATCCGTGGGGAGCACGGCATCGGCAAGACGCGCATCCTCGTGGAGATCGAGCGGCGCCTGGGCAAGCTCGGGTACAACGTCGGCTTCTACGTGGCCACGTGCCCCCCGCGAGGCGCAGAGCATCCGCTCTCCGGTCTCGTGTGTATGTTGCAATCATTGTGTGGCGTGGACGAGTCGGACCCGCCCGAGCTCGTGCGCTCCGTGCGCCCGCGCCTTCGCGCCGTCGGTCTGTCCGACGAAGAGGTGATCGCCACGATGGATGCGCTCGGCGTGGGCGAGGCCAGCGAGCCCCCCAGCGGAGGTGGTGAAGCGCGTCGCAAGAGCGGCGGTACCATGACGGAGAGCCTGCGATCTGGCTTCATCCGCATCGTGCAGAGCCTGTCGGAGGACCGGCCGCACGTGTTCGTATGGGACGACGCTCACGCGCTGGACCAGGAGAGCTACGCCATCATCTCCTACGCGTTCACCAAGCTCGCAGGGTCGCGCGTGGTGTTCGCGTTCGCGGCGCGCGGAGGCCATACGCATGCCCTCGCGGACGGCGTGAGGCACACGGCGCTGGACCTCACGGACCTCCCCGCCGCGGACGTGGAGCGCCTGATTGCGGCGCGCCTGGGCGTGGAGCGCCCGCCGCAGGAGCTCCTTCGCTTCGTTCGCGAGCGCGCAGGCGGCCACCCGCAGTTCATCGAGGAGGTGCTGCGTGCGCTGTCGGATGCGCGCGCCATCACGATCGCGAAGGGCCATGTCCTCTCCATGCGGCTCGTCGGGCAAGAGCTGGCGCTGCCCAAGACACTGCGGGGGCTGGTCGCGTCGCGCGTGTCGCGTCTGGATGCGCCCGCGCGCGCCGCGCTGCAAGCGGCGTCCGTCCTTGGCGACCCGGTGAACCTGGAGGTGCTTGCGCACATGACGGCGCAGCCCATCTCTCGCCTGGAGTCGATCATCTTGCGGCTGGAGCGCGCGGACTTCGTGGTGCACACCGGCCCGGTGGAGGTGGTGTTCAAATCGCCGAGCGTGCGTGAGCTCGTCGCCGACGCGATCCCTGGCGACGGCGCGCGCGCCATGCATGCCGCCGCGGGTGACGCGCTCATCGTGGTGGCGGGAGCGGTGCCGGAGCACGCCTCGCGGATCGCCGCGCACCTGTACGAGGCCGGCGATCGTGAGCGCGCCGCCGTCTACTTCGGACAGAGCGGCACGGCGCATCTCTCCGGTCGCAACCTGGACGCGGCGGCCCGTGATTTTTCGCGTGCGATCGACCTTGCGGACAACAAGACCGCGGACGCGAAGACCCTGCTCACGTGGCTCACCGGTCTGGCGGCTGCGGTGCGGCACGTCCGCGCCGCGCCCGAAGCGGAGGCCATGTGCGAGCGCGTGATCTCCGCCGTGGACAACGCGGGTGACCTGCGGATGCGCGTGCGCGCACGTATCGAGGCAGGGCGCCTGCTCTCGGCGCTCAGCTCATTCGACGCCGCGAAGGCGCAGTTCTCGCAAGCCGAGTACATCGCCGGTGATCGCTATGACCTCCTCCACGAGGCGCTCGTGTCCGCCGCGGAGCTCGCCAGCCAGAAGGGCGATTGGCGGAGCGCGCTCACGACGCTCTCACGCGTGGAAAACCTCCCGGCAAAGGCCGGCGACAAGCTCGAGGAGCACAAGCTGTTCTTGAGCCTCGCACATGCGAACGCCGCCACCGGTGATGGCGCCACGGCGCGCAGCTTCCTCGCCCGTGCGGATGCGCTCGGCCTGGATGGTCCTGCTGCCTGCGAACGCGAGCACGTGCGCTCGCTCGTCGCGTATTTCGCACGAGATTTCCGCGCCGCCGCAGCCTACGCGGAAGAGGCCGTGGAGCTGGGACGCCAGCACGGCATCTCGTACGAGGTCGCGGAGAACCTCTATCACCTGGGCGAGATCCTCGTGCGCCTCGGCGACCATCCACGCGCGTACGGCGCGCTCAAGCAGTCGCTCGCCTCATGCGACGAAGGCGGCTTCGATCGCCTTGGCAACCAGGTGCGCATGGCCCTCGGCTTCCTGGACGCGCTGGCCGGCGACAAGGACGCAGAGCGCGCGCTCGCGAACGGCATCGCGTACGCGGAGGCGAACGGATACTCGTGGGACACGCTCGGTGGTCGGCGCCTGCTCGCGGAGCTGCATCTGCGGAGCGGCAACGGCGACGCGGCCAAGAAGGAGCTCGGCAAGCTCATCGCGCTCGCGGACGAGACCGGCGGCCGCATGTTCGCCGAAGAGGCCGACCAGGCGTTGCGCGCCCTCTCGATCGCTCCGCCGGCCTAGAGCTTCTTCTGAGCGTCGGCGAGCTCTCGAACCAGAGCTTCGTGCAGCTTGCCGTTGGTGGCGAGGACGTGGTTGCGCGCGAAGCGCATGGGCGAGCCGTCCAGTGACGTGACATTGCCGCCCGCGGCGCGCACGATCGCCGCGCCGCCCGCCATGTCCCACGGATGCACGAGCTCCCAGTAGCCCTCGTACGTGCCGTCGGCCACGAGGCACATGTCGAGTGCTGCAGACCCGCAGCGGCGGATCGCCTGGACCCTCGCCTTCATGTGCAAGAACTCGGTGAAGTTGGCGAGCGCGGGGTTCGTGTGTCGATCGGACGGAAAGCCCGTGGCGAGGCACGCGTCCCCGAGCGCCCCGATGCCGCTCACGTGCGCGGGCACGTCGTTTCGCATCGCAGGAATGCCCACGCCACCGGTCCACGTGATGCCGAGCGCGGGCGCGTGCACCACGCCGAAGACGGGTTCGCCATTCTCCACCAGACCTATGGACACGGAGAACCACGGATGCCCGTGCGCGTAGTTCGTGGTGCCGTCGAGTGGGTCCACGAAGAACATTCGCGGGGCCGGAGCTCCGCCGGTCTCTTCTCCCACCACCGCGACGCCAGTCTTCGCGAGCGCCGTCTTGAGGCACGCCTCGCTCTCGCGGTCGAACTTCGTGACGAGGTCCGTGCGGCTGGATTTGTGCTCGATCGTGACGTTCGTGCGGTGGCCCGTCATGAGGAAGGCGCCAGCCTCGCGCGCGGCCGCGGTAGCGATCTTCGCGATCTCGGCGAGCTCCGCGGGGTTCTCCAGTAAGGTCATGATGCGCTCTTACACCAACGCTACGTGAGCGCGGTCAGCATCATCTGGTGGATGCCGCCGAACGCTCCGTTGGAGAGCAGCGCCACCGTGTCGCCCGACTTCGCATGGGTCTTCACGAACGCGATGATCTCGTCCGGGTCCTTCGCGCAGAGCGCCTTGGGGCCCAGTCGCGCGGCCAGCTTGCCCAGATCGAGCCGCTCGTTCTCGGGGATGTTCGTGCGGCCTAGCGGCGCGAAGATCACGTGCTCGGCAGCGCTGAATGCGCCCACGTACTCCTCCTGGTGCAGCGCACGGCATGCGGTGGCGGAGCGCGGCTCGAAGATGGCGAAGAGGGCGCCCTTCGGGTGCCGTGATTTCAGGGCGCGCAGCGTCTCGTCCACGGCGGTGGGGTGGTGCGCGAAGTCGTCGTAGACGTGAATACCGGATGGCATGCCAAGGAGATCCTGTCGTCGCCGCACCCCGTCGAACTCGGCGAGGGCAGAGCGCGCGTCGGCGACCTTCACGCCGAAGGCCTCGCAGCATGCGGCCATGGCGCCGATCGCGTTGCGGACGTTGTGCGCGCCCGGCACCTTGAGCGCGAGGCGCCCGCACGACATGCCGCCGATGAAGAGGTCGAACGACTGGATGTCGCTCCCGCCGCCGGTCTCTGCTGACTGTGCCGCGTCGCCCACGACAGCGCCGAGCCACGTGGGGGTCACGTCGCCCGTGTCGTCGCCGTCCAGCGCGTAGTACACGACCTTCGCCTTGCACTCCTTCGCGAGGTGCCGCGCGCGCGCGTCGCGTGCATCCACGACGAGGAGCCCGCCCGCGGGGATGAGCGCGACCATCTCGCGAAAGCCGTCCTCGTACGAGGCGGCCGTGGGGTAGATGTCCACGTGGTCGTGCTCCACGCTCGTGAGCAACACCACGTCATGTTGACCGATGCCGACGTAGTCCAGGAACTTGGGCTTCTTGCGCCAGTAGACCGCGTCGTACTCGTCGCCCTCGACGACGAACGGCGGCGCCGCGCCAGGCAGCGCGACCTCCTTGCCACTGGACGCGAGCTTACGCTTCGTGTCGCCGAGACCAGCACCCGACGGAAAGTTCTTCGGGATACCGCCGATGAAATACCCTGGATTTTGCCCTGCGCGGTGAAGCACCCACGCGGCCATCGCGGACGTGGTGGTCTTGCCGTGCGTGCCGGTGACGACGAGCGGACGATGGTGCGCGAGAAAGTGACTGCGCAGCGCACCGGACATGCTCTCTGCGTGCAGGTGGTTGTCGCGGACGTGTGTCGCCTCCTCGTTCTCGCTGCGGATCGCGTTGCCTACGATGGTCACGTCGGGTCGCGGGAAGAGGTGGTCCTTCGAGTAGCCCGTGAAGCATGTGACGCCGCCGGCGAGGAGCGCAGGACCCATCGGCGGATCAAACGCCGCGTCGGACCCGGTCACCTCGTGACCCTGCGCGCGATAGAGGAGCGCGAGCGAGCCCATGCCCGTACCGGACACCCCGACGAAGTGAACGCGCATGGTTCAGGCCTTCTCGAACTTGAACTCGTCGTTCTGCACGTCCACCTTCACGGTGGCGCCGACGGCGTAGCCTCCCGCCAGGATCTCCTCGGCGAGCGGATCCTGGATGCTCTTCAGGATGGCGCGCTTCAGGGGGCGCGCGCCGAACGCGGGCTCGTAGCCCAGGTCGACGAGCTTCCGCTTGGCGGCCTCCGTCAGATCGAGCTTCAGCTCGCGATCGGTGAGGAGCTTCTCGAGGCGGCGCAGCTGGATGTCCACGATGCCGCGCAGGTCGTCCTTGGAGAGCGGACGGAAGATGACGACGTCGTCGATCCGGTTCAGGAACTCAGGGCGGAGGAAGTTCTTCAGCTCGTCGCGGAGCACGTCGCGGAGCGCGTCGCGTCCGTCGGCGGACTCGAAGAGCTTCGGATCGGTCTCGAGGATGCGCTGCGAGCCGATGTTGCTCGTCATGATGACGACCGTGTTCGAGAAGTCCGCGGTACGACCGCGCCCGTCCGTGAGGCGCCCGTCGTCGAGCACCTGAAGCAGCAAGTTGAAGACGTCCTGGTGCGCCTTCTCCACCTCGTCGAAGAGGAGGACGCTGTAAGGCTTGCGACGGACGGCCTCCGTCAAGAAGCCGCCCTCCTCGCTGTCCACGTAGCCGGGCGGCGCGCCGACGAGACGCTGCGCCATGTGCTTCTCCATGAACTCGCTCATGTCGAGGCGGGTCATGGCGGCTTCGTCGTCGAAGAGGAACTCAGCGAGGGCCTTCGCGAGCTCCGTCTTGCCCACGCCCGACGGGCCCAGGAAAAGGAAGCTGCCTATCGGCTTGCCCGGATCGCGCAGACCCACGCGTCCGCGCCGCACTGCGCGCGAGACGGCACGCACGGCCTCCTCCTGACCGACGACGCGCGCACTGAGGCGCGCTTCCATCTTCAAGAGCTTCTCGGACTCGGCCTCGAGCATCTTGGCGACGGGGATACCCGTCCAGTCGCCGAGCACCGCAGCGACGTCCTGCTCGGTCACGACACGCGTGTGCGCGGGGACCAGGCCCTCCTTCGCGACAGCGGCATCCGCTGCGTCGAGCCTGCGCTTCACGTCGGGGATCTGGACGTGCTCGAGCTCACCGAGCTTTGCGAAGTTCTGCGCCTTGCGCGCCTCCTCGAGCTCTGCGTTCAGCTTGTTGTATTCTTCACGCAACGCCGCCTGCGCTGCGATGGCGCCGCGGCGCGAGTCGAGCTTCGCGCGCATCACCGAGACCGACGGCTCGAGCTCCTTCGCCTCTTTTTCCAGGCGCTCCTTCGTCTTCATGCTCATCGCGTCGTCGTCATCCAGAAGGCCGGCGAGCTGCGCCTTGATGGACGCGAGCCTGCGAATCGCGAGGTCGACGGGGGCGGGAAGGCCGTCGATCTCCACGCGCTTGCGTGCAGCGGCCTCGTCCAGGAGGTCCACGGCGTTGTCGGGCAGCGCGCGGTCCTGCAGGTACCGCTTTGCAAGGCGCACAGCGGCGGTCACGGCGGGATCGCCGATCTGCACCTTGTGGTGCGTCTCGTAGCGGGTGGCGATGCCGCGCAGGATCTCGATGGCGCCGTCAGGCGTGGGCGGATCAATCGTGAGCAGCGTGAAGCGACGGAGCAGGATCGAGTCCTTCTCCTGCATGCGCTTCACGCCTTCGGGCGTGGTCGTCGCGAGCAAGCGCACCTCGCCGCGGCTGAGCAGCGGCTTCAGGAGATCGCCGACGCCGCTGCCTGCAGCGCCCTGCGAGAAGAGCGACTCGATGCCGTCGATGAAGAGGACCGTGTCCTTCGACTTCACGGCGCCTACCACCTGCTTCAGGCGCTCCTCGATCTCGCCGCGGAGCTTGGCGCCCGCTACGAGCGTTCCCACCTCCAGCTCGAGAATGCTGAGGCCCGCGAGGTTGTGCGGTACATCGCCGCTGGCAATACGCTGCGCGAGCGCGCCCACGATCGCCGTCTTGCCCACGCCGGGCTCGCCAACGAGGAGCGGGTGGTTCTTCTGTCGCCGCTCGAGGATCTGCACCAGGCGGCGCACCTCGTTGTCGCGGCCGATGACCGGGTCGAAGCCATTCTGCTTCGCGCGCGCGGTGAGATCCTGGGTGAAGCGCGCCGCCTCCCCCGGCGTACCGCCGCTCACCGTCGACGTGGACGTTGCCTCGCGAGGGACGCTGCGCAGCGCTGCCATGTGTGCGCGGAACGAGCCCGGTCCGAGCGCGAACGCCTGCAGCACCGCGCCCGCGGGCCCGCGGATCTCCTGGGAGAGCGCGTTCAGCAGGTTCTCCACGCTGACCGGAGACTTGTCGGCTTCTTTCTCCGCACGAGACAGGAGCGAGAGCATCGCGGTCGACAGGTATGCGAGGCCCCCGCCCGACTTCGGCAGCCGTGCGAGCTGGGTCTCGGCCTCGGCCGCGACGTCCGAGGGGTCGGCGCCAGCCTTCTTGAACACCTCCGCCACACCGCGATCGCGGTCCACGGCGCGGGTCAGGAAGTGGATAGGCTCCACCTGCGGATGTTTCCGCTCGTCGGCAAGGGATTGGGCGCCAGCCACGAGGGCCTTCGCGTCGGTTGCGTATCGCTCGAGATGAATCGTTTGCTCGGACGCCATGGGGGCTACGAGCGTACATCGCCGGGGCCGAAGGCGCGATAGGGGACTGGCACCGAAGACCCCTCATGATTCACGGGGACGGCCGTTCCGTAAGATGAGACACTGGGAGCGCGCATGGCTGCGGACGACGACAGAATTGGCCAGGTCATTGGCGAGAAGTGGCGCGTGGAGCGTCTGCTCGGCAAGGGCTCGATGGCGACCGTCTACGACGTCACGCATCGCAACGGCGCCAAGGCGGCGCTGAAGGTCCTTCATCGAAACCTCATCTACGACGAGGGCGCGGTCGAGCGCTTCCTTGCGGAGGGCGCGCTCGCGAACTCCGTCTCCCACCCGGGCATCGTGAAGGTCCTCGACGACGGCAAGACGGCGGACAGGTGTCCGTATCTGGTCATGGAGCTGCTCGACGGCATGACGCTCGAGCAGCTGCGCGTTGCACGCGGTGGCTACGTCGCACCGGCGGAGATGCTGGAGCTCGGCAAGCGCCTGATGGATGCGCTCGTGTCCCTGCACGAGGGCTCCGTCATTCACCGCGATCTCAAGCCCACGAACGTCTTCTTGACGAACGAGGGCACCGTGAAGCTCCTCGACTTCGGGCTTGCGCGCTCGCTCATCTCCGGCGCCCGCGCCAAGTCCAGCGTGTTCGGCACGGTGATGGGAACGCCGTCGTTCATGTCGCCGGAGCAAGCGCTCGGCAAGCGAGACGACGTCGATGCACAGAGCGATGTGTGGTCCGTCGGCGCGATCCTCTTCACGTTGCTCACGGGCCAGGTCGTGCACCCCGCGCCCACCATCGAGCACCGCCTGATCGCGGCCGCCTCCAAGCGCGCTCGCTCGCTCAAGTCAGTCATTCCGACAGTGGACCCGGTCATCGCGGAGGTCATCGATCGCGCGCTCGCCTTCGACAAGAAGGAGCGCTGGCTCAACATGCGGTCGATGCGCGACGCACTGCTCGCGAAGCTTCCCGCGCCGCCGCCCGCACCTGCCCCCGCGCCGCTATCGCCGCCAACCGCCCCGCTACCCGGAGTAACCCAGGCTGAGCCCGTGAAGCTGCCCTCCGTGGAGGCAGCACGCCCGTTGCCGTCCGTAGCCGCGGCGCCCGTTCCGTTGCAGAGACCACGCGCGGCCTCGGCGCCCGGGCTGGAGGCAGACGAAGACGCAGGCTTCGGCGCCGAGTTCGAGTCCAACGATGGAGATGAGTGGGACGACGAGTTCGCGAACGCGGATGACGACGTGGGCGGCGCGACGCAGCTCGACATGAAGCCGCCGAAGATGCTGAGCGAGCGTCCGGATCAGACGCCCGGCAACAACCTCCGCTCTTCGAAGTCGACGCTCGTCGGCGTCGCTCCCCCCGACAGCGGCCCGATCAGCTCGCGCCTACCCGCGGTGCCGGCAGCGCCTCCGTCCTCACCCGGCGGTGCCGGTCGCTCGGCGCCGAAGATTCGCCTGAAGAGCACGGAAGAGGGGCTGGGCAAGGACGATCCCGCGCCCGTATCTGCGCGCCCGAGCCCAGCCGCGAGCGCGCGTACTCCGGTGAAGCAGATGCCACCGCCGGGGGCGCAAGCGAAGGCACGCGCACAGATGGCCTCCGCACCTGGCGCACCTGGCGCTCCATCGTCCGGGGCGCAGCAAGCAGCTCAGCCCGGTGGACAATCCTCTCCCGCGACCCCCGCGACGCAAGCGAAAGCGCCCCCTGCTCAGCTCCCGCCGCCTCAGCAGCCGCCGATGCAAGCGCCCGTGCAGCCGCAGATTCAGGCGATCAAGCCGCCGGCGCCGCGCCAACAACAGGCGCAGATGCAGACGGAGCCCATCCTCGTCCCGTCGTCGCGGCCTCCGCCGAAGCTGGCCCCAGCCGACAAGAGCGAGCCGGTGCCCGGTGAGTTCTTTCTTCCCGACATGTCGCTTCCGGCGATCGAGAAGGAGCCGCCCACGTCGGTGCGACACGCGCCGGTCGGAGGCGCCCAAGCCGCACCGCCCCAGCCCCCGCCCCAGCCGCCCCAGCCCCAGCCCCCGCCCCAGCATCAGGTCGCGGCGCGCATGCCGACACCTGCAAGGGAGTCCGTTCCGCAGCAGGCTCCCGCGTCCGTGCCATCCGCGCAGATGTACGCGCAGCAAGCCGCGATGCATCCCGTGGGATCGCCAGGCCTCCCGCTCGATATTCCCATCAGCGCAGGCACGCCCGCGATGGACTTCGCGCCGCCGCCGCACATCATCCCGAACGCCGACGCGCGACCGATGGCAGAGCCCACGATGCTCGTTCGTCAGGTGCCGCCGCCGCCGCCGCCCGCGAAGACGCGCCTCGTCGCCGCAGTGGTCGGCGCGATCCTCGTGCTGCTCCTCGGCGGTGTCGTTGGCTTCATGATGCTGCGCCGCCGGCACTAGGGACTGGTGTTTCACACCAGCCCTAGTTTTTCACTCAGGTGGGTCACGTGCCGTGCCCACTCCAAGCTCCGCTTGGAGTCCTCCCCCTCGCCTCGCTGGGGCGACTCATGCTTCGCATGAGAAATCGGCGTGGGCCTCTAACTCTGCTGCGGGAAGTCAGGACCCTCTGAGAGAGAATGCGACGCGTGGCGTCTCACCGCTTCCCGCGCCAGTCGTCCCCGGTTACGCCGGGTATTGTCGCGTTGCCACGGCGCGAACGAGCCGCAAATTCGGGGCTGGGACGCCGACATCCCGCAGTGGTACTAAGGCGCGCGCGGAAGCGTTGCCTTGGCTAGTCGCTACGGCGCTGCGCGTTGGCGTGCGTGAGTGCGCGTAGGAAGTGGGTGAGCGCTGCGACCGGCACCCCTCGGAAGGAGAGCAGTCCGCCTTCTTCCTTCACGGACACGGTGGACATCGACGTAACCTTGCGAAGCTCGCGCTCGATCGCTGCGTGCACTTCGTTGCGCGGCTTCTTCTTTCCCTTGCCGAGCAGCGCGGCGGCCGCGGCGTTGATCTGCGGCACCGTCGCCTTCGAGAGCTCGTGGTGCTTCGCGCCGACGGGGATCCTCAAGCGGTCGAATGCGATCGGCAGAGGAGGATGTGCAACCGGATGGCCGACCTTCGCTTCGACGAACGCGATCGCCGCATCGAGCTTGGAGATGCCGTAGCGTTGCTCTTCCGCCGGTGACGCGAACCGCGCGACGCGAACGTAGCGCTGCGCATTGCGCGGCTCCTCGTGCATGACCGTGCGGTAGAACTCCGCGGCGTTCTTGCAGCCGCCTGCATAGTAGAGCGGCGGCTCGTGCGTGACGATCGCAGCCGCGGCCTCCCATCGCGCGTCGAAGTCCTTCATCTCCTCGCGCGCCGTCTTCGCGATCACCGCGACGAGCCGCGCGTAGGCGCGCCGCAGCACCGGGTCCACCTTGCCCGCCGTGACCCTCGCGTGAACCTTCGATGCGCCGCGCCTTGCCTTCATGCGTTCCTCCGCGAGAGAGAATACACGCGAACGCCCCGCGCCAGTTTGGCGCGAGCCCCGCCAATATTGGCGCGAGTGAGCTTTCGTGCTGGGGCCTGCTACGACTATTGCGTGTCGCGTGGCATCAAGATCGCCCCGCTTGTGGCAGCCATTCTCCTCGCGGCTGGTATGGCGCGCGCGGATGACGATGGTGGAGCGTGTCCGCTCGCTGCGGATGCGGCCGTGCTTTCCACGTGGAGTCCGCCGCGACCGGGAACCATCGGCGACTGCAGCGCTGCGGATCTCGCGCTGATTCACCAGTACATAGTCGCTGCGGATGGCGGTAGTGTCATCGTGGATGGTGGGCTGCCGTTCTTCTCAGCGCTGAGTATCGTCTGCCAACGCTGCGTCGGCACCCAAGGCTGGCAGCCCGTGCTCGCTCGCTACGACGGGACGGTGGTGCTGCTGAATCCGGGCGCGTGCTACGTGGACGCGGATGGTGGTTCATTCGCGTGTGGAAAGGCCGTCGCTGAGGCGGCGCTCTGCACGCAGGCGGCATGCAGTGGCGCGTGCTCGCTGGATCCCACATGCGAGGTCAGCGCCAGCTCCGGCACATGTGCAGCCCAGCACGCAAATGTCATAGACGGTTGCGGTGCGGCGAAGCCGAGCCTCGACGACGCATGCGGTGACTTGGAGTCACAGATCGCGGTGGTCTGTGGAGGGACGCGCCCGCCCTTGCCGGACGCGGGCCCGTTTGCAGAGCCGCCACCTTCACCCTCGGATGATGTCGAGGCAGGCGCCGACTGGGACGGCGATCCGGGGTTCAGCACAAGGGGGCCCGCATGCGGCGGCTTTTCGGTTGCCACCCTCGAGGAAAGCTCACTCGGTCGGAGCGCATGGCTCGCTGGTGTGGCCATCGTCAGCCTGCTGCTGCTCCGACGCAGCCGCAGACGCTGACTGCGCACGCACTCTGCCCACGCGAACACAAATGCGAAGCGCCCCGGCTCTTTCGAACCGAGGCGCCTTGCTTCAGGTGAACAGTGTCACTTCAGGCCGACAGACTGGACTCCCCAGTAGCCGCTCGCGATGAACAGCGTGTTGTCCTGGCGAGAGAGGGAGTTCGACCACCAGCCGCGGGTACGCGTGTACTGGTCGAACGCGGGAGCCTGGTTTGCGCCGAGCTTGTAGATGTCGAGACCAGAGCCCCAGCCCGAGGTCAGGATGGCGCGGTCGCCTTCGACACCGAGGAGCCAGCCCCAGCCCGACTTCGCGGCCGACGTGTAGTCCGCCGGGTGCTTCGGGTCCGTGATGTCGACCTGGTGAAGCTTGACGGTGGAGGTGCCGGTCCACGGACCCGTGGGCGTGTACTCCTGCGCCGACATATAGGCCGTGTTGCCGCGGACGAAGACGTCGCCAGTCCAGCCGGAGATCTCGAGGTTGCTCTGGAGGTACGCCTTGCTGTTCTGGACCTTCGCGACGCTGAACTCGTTGTGCGGGAACTCGGAGCTGTCCGCCCAGCGATAGTCGAGGAAGTAGAGGAGCGACGGATCCGTCTCGCTTGCGCCGACGAGGAAGCCGGGGACGTTGATGCGCGAGCCGACCTTCGGGTTTGCGCGGTCCGTGAGGTCCACCTGGTCCAGGTAGTACTTCACGACGCCCTGGGTCACGAGCTTGCCGGTCATGTTGTCCCAGACCGGGTTCTGCAGCCACTCGTAGTGCGACGTGTACAGCGTGTTGCCGACGGCGCGAACGTTACCCCACCACCAGTCGTTCTGCGTGGTGACTTCGACGCCGGAGACCTTGGGCGCATCGGCGTTCGAGAGGTCCGCGACGTAGAGCGTCTGGTCGCCGGTCTCCTTGCCGGTGTTCGAGTCGTAGTTCCAGTGGACGCGACGGAACGCGAGCGCGTCGCCTTCGACCTGGATGATGTCCGAGCTGTCCCACCAGTCGTACCAGTAGCAACCGTAGTAGCCGCCGTAGCCGTACTGATCGACGACCGTGGGGAGCGTGAGCTTGCCGCGGAGCTTGGCGCCGCCGTTGGACAGGTCGACGACCTGCACGACTTCGGTCACCGTCGACGTGTTCTGCGTCTGCGTGTTGACCTGGCTGACGACGTACGCCATGTCGCCGTTGCGGAAGATCTGCGCGTTCGTGCCGTTGATGTTCACGGTGATCGCGCTCGGGTTCGTGCTGCGCTCCTCCGCGTCGGAGATGGGGAGAACGCGGAGCTCGCTCTTCGTGTTGTCGTAGCCCCACCAATCGGTGGAGAGCTGCGCGATGGTCGTGCCCGCGGGGTGCGCGTCGACGACGTTGCGCGCGAGCGTGAGCTCCGCGGTGGTCTTCGGGTTCGCGTGGTCCGTGTAGTCCACGACGCTGAGCGCCATGTCGCTGAGCGACACGAGGCGGTTCTTCACGACGATGCCGCGCTCGACCCAACCCTTGGTGTGCGACGCGCCCTTGGCGGCGATCGACGTGGGCGTGAACTCGATGATCTGCAGACCGTTCTGGTAGTCATTGTTCGCCCAGCCGCTGAACGGAAGGACGACGAGGTTGTCGGTGGTGTCGAGCAGGAACGCCTTGAACGTGCCTGCCGCCGGCGTGTAGCCCCAGCCCTGACCGAAGTTCGCCGTGCCGAGCAGGTTCGGCTTCTTCGGGTCGTTGACGTCGATGTACTGGACGGAGATGTTGCCGCCGCTCTGGTAGTTGTTGCCGAGCGCGAAGATCTTCCCGCCCATCGGCGTGAAGTTCCAGACGTTGCCGGCGATCGAGGTAGAGCCAGCCATCACCGGCGTCTTCGGATCCGTGAGGTCGAAGATCTGGACCGGCGTGGTGCCGCTGTTGTCGTAGTAGCCGCTCGACGGCGAGAGGTAGAGGCGGTTCGTGTCGAAGCGCGCCGCCGCGGACCAGCCGCTCGACGGGATGCTGAGCTCGCTTGCGAGCGTGGGCGCCGTCGGTGCGTTGAAGTCGATCGTGCTGAGCACCATCGTGCTGTTCTGGCCGCCGCAGTACCAGCCGCCGTTGTTGGCGCCGCACGTGAGGACGTGACCGATCTTCGTGGACTCGTTGTAGTCGAGGTTCCAGCGGCCGCCGTCCGTGCCCCAGCCCGTGAAGCTGCCGTTCACTTCGACGCTCGCCTGGACGGCGATCTTGCCGTTCGCGTCGCTGATGTCGAGGAACTCGATCTTGCTCTTGCCGGACGGCTGACCGTACGGCTGCGACGGATCGAGCGGGACGTCGTGCGCGAGGAGGATGTCGTTCGCCGTGACGTTGAACGCGCCCTGGAAGCCCGGGTACTCCTTCGAGGAGATGGTGACGGGCTTCGAGTTCGAGCTGAAGTTGACGCTCGAGATGATCGTCTTCGGGCCCGCCTGCGTCTTCTGCGTGGGGTCCAAGTGTGAGAGACCCGAGGTGCCTCCGGCGAGTGCGCTGGCGCGGCTCTTCGCCATGATCGCCTTCTGCGCGCGCATCGCGTTCGGCGTCATCTGCGCGCGGCGCGCCTCGACGGTCGGTGCGTTCGCGCTGCTCGGCTGAGCCGCGACGTCACCACCTGATGCGCCAGCGGCCGGCGTAGCGCCACCGCCGGAGTTGGCGACACCGCCACCGCCGCCGTAGGGACCGCCGAACCAGCCGTACTCCCAGCCCTCGTCCTCGCTGACGAGGTACATCACGTGGCCGACGACGCGCGAGTCGCGAACCCAGCCCGGGATGCGCGCATCGCCGAGGCTCTTGATGTTCGCGGGGTCGCGCGCATCGACGGTGCGAACGACGGAGCCGTAGAAGGGCTCGCCGACATCGTTCACGCCGTACCAGTCGCCGAGGATCATCGTCGCGACGCCGTTCTGCACGGTCATCTCGACGGGGCTTCCGAACACCGGGCTGCGGCCGAGGAGCTTCGGCGCATCGACGTTGGTGACGTCGAAGACCATGAGGCCGCGGTACGAGTTCAGGTAGTAGAGGCGGTTGCCGTCGAGACGGTAGATGTCCGTCTCCTCGACAGTGCGCATCTGCGACGCGCCCGTCTGGCCCTTGCCGCCCGTGGGGCCGGCATTGGGCGCCCCACCACCGGCGCCGTCGCTCGCGGCGCCGCCGAAGTTCCCACCGCGGCTCTGGCCAGCGGGAGGGGCCGATTGAAATTCAGATTGACCTTCGACACGACCGTCGGCGGGACCGCCAGGGCCGGTTGCAGTACCGGCTCCGCAGCCCACGAGGGACGGCGCGAGCGCTGAGAGCATCGCGAGGGAGGTCAGACCAAGTATGGAGGAGATTCGCATGATGACCTGCCATAAGCAGGGAGCGTTCCATCTCTGGCTCACCTGGTCACAGCACAATCCAGCTTGTTTTCAGCCCCTCCTCGGAGCTGCGCAATGTGCCACCTGGCACAGACCCTGCCGTTCCGATCCGACTGTGGCAAACCGTGCCACGTGTCAGGCGGGCAGGGCCATGCGGCGAGACAGCTCCCCGGAGCGGTCCATCGCGGCTAGCTCGTCGGAGCCTCCGATGGCTTCTCCATCGATGAAGATCTGGGGGACCGTCTTCATGCGGGTGGTCGCGACGAGCCACGCGCGCCGCGCCGGATCGTTCGACACGTCGATCTCCTCGAACGGGATGAGCCGCTTCTTCAGGAGGCTCTTCGCGCGAACGCAATAAAAGCAGAACGTTGAGGTGTAGACCTGGACTCGCATGGCTTCATCGAATGTAAGTCACGCCGAGAACGAATCAACCTTCGAAGCTCTCGATCAGACGCGGCACATCACGGGCTGCGACGCTGCATAGCGCAACGCGCAGCGATGTCTTCGAGGGCACCACGAAGACGCCTTTTTCCTTCATGCGGAGCGCCCGTGCAGGTGCGTCGTCCGCGAAGACGGTGACGAAGAAGCCGCCCTCGTAGCGCGGGTAGCGAAGGCCCTTCGCAGCTGCGAGCTCGTTCCAGACCTGCACGCGGTTCTGCAAGAGCTGCTTCGCGCGCTCGCGCTCGTCCGCGCATGCCGCCGCGAGCTCAGGCTCACGAAGCAGTCGCGTGATGGCCACGAGCCCGCCGCGGTTGCAGTTGGACCACGTGCCGCGGCACGAGTACGAGAGCGCGGCCGAGAGCGTCTTCTGCAGCTTCTCGTCCGGTGCACACGCGACGAGCGCGCCCACGCGCAGACCGTAGTGCGTGAACGTCTTCGACGCGCTCCATGCAAACGTGAGGAGCACCTTGCCGAGCAGCGGCGCGAGCAAAGGCAGGAACGCGCGCGAATCGCCCGCGGCATACGCGAAGTACGCCATGTCGACGAGCAAGGTGATGGGGGCCGCTTCCGCGTGCTTCGCCAGCACGCGCACCACGCGCTGCCACTCGCTCGCGCGCATCGAATAGCCAGTGGGGTTGTGGCATGGGTCATTGATGAACACCAGCGCGCGCCCTTGCTTCGCGATCAGTGCGCCGAGCTCTCGATCGAATGCATCGACATCCAGGTCCCCGGCCGAATCGAACATGTTGAACGTCGCCAGCGTGCGATCGGACTCGTCCGAGAGCGTCGCGTACGGGCCCCAGTAGTAGCTCGACGTGAGCATCGCCTGACCGTGCTCCAGAAAGTTCGCCAGCGCGAGGCGCAGCGCGCCCGTTCCGCCCGGCGTGGCGACGGCGATGGCGCTCGCCCGCAGCGCCTCGTGTCCGCCGAACAGATCGTCGATCACCGCCTTCAAGAACGCGGGATCGCCAGCGAGCGGAGCGTATGCGGCCCACTCCTCCTGCGGAACGTCACGCACCGCGCGCGCGGCCGACGGGAGCACGAGCAGCTTGCCTTCGTCATCGAGCAGTGCGCCGACGGTCGCGTTCACGACGGACTCGCCGCGCGCGCGTCGCTCGGTGGCCTCGCGGTTCAGCGCGAAGATGGGATCGTCCGACGGGCGGCTCTCGTGAGCGGGGATGACGAAGCGTTGGTTCACGCCATCTTTCTTGCCCGTTTTTTCGCGCGGCGTCCACGCGCTTTCGCGTGCGCCGCATTCCCGAGGCACCTCTCAAATAGGTGCTGCCCGGCTACGTGGGGTCGTAGCCGGGCAGCTGGGGGTCACTGCGATAGGGGGTCGATACGATTCGGTTGCGAGGAGAGCTTCAGGTCGGGGCCGGGGCGCCAGAGCCCGCGGGGGGCGCCGGAGGTGCGCCACCACCACCGCCGGGTCCACCCGGAGGAGGTCCACCCTTGCCACCACCCGGCGGGGGCGGCGGTGGGCAGGGGCGGTCGTGATCGCCGTCACCGCGAGGGCCGTCGCCATCGTGGTCACCGTCGGGGCCGCCATCACCCTTCGGGGGTGGAGGGGGCGGCGGGTTGCCGCTGCCAGGGGGAGGAGGCGGAGGGCCGCCAGCTTTGCCGCCGCCAGGGGGCGGGGGAGGCGGAGGGCCGCCGTCGGGCGGGCCGGCATGGGGGCCGCCCTTGTCGCCGTCATGGTCGCCGTCGCGGTCGCCATCGGGCGGCGGAGGGCAGCCGCGGTGGCCGCCGTCTGCGGCGTTCGCGCCCGCGGACGTGGCCAGGTCCGACGAGGTCGACCCGGTCGAGTCGTTGCTGCTGCAGCCGGTCGCGGCAAGGGCAAGCGCGAGGCCCGCAGCGAGGGGGAAAGTGGAGAGAAGCGTTCGCATCGGGGTATTGGCTCCTTCAGGTTCAGGGGGCCGGTCTCTCGCCCCACAACCCTCTAGTGCGTGTCCTCGGAAGAACGGATCACGAGCGGCGTTCTTTTATTTCGATTTGTTTCTCGAGAGCTCGGCCGTCCGCAGGTAGACCAGCTCGCCGCCCGTTCCGTTCGGCTCCTTGAAGGTTCCGCGCAGGCGAATCTCCTGGATCGTGCGGTCCTCTCGCGAGATGCGCATGCTCCCGCTGAGCGACAGCGTGCGGCCGCTCTCGGTCTGCACGTCGATGGAAGCCTCGAAGGTGCCATCTTCTTCCCCGAGCGCGCGCAACGTCGCTCCGCCAGACGCGAGATGCCACGTCCTCGGGTTGAGCGCGCGCACGAGCGCAGGCGCCAGCGCATCGACCCGCTCGCCGACCGCAAGCTCGCGATCGGGAAGCGCAGCATCCATCGCTCCGCGCATCCCGATGTCCGACACCGCCGCAAGCGCGAGATGCGAGACATCGGCCGACACGGGCCCGCCTGTCTCTTCTTCGACGGAGAGTGGTTCGGCGCGCATGCGCAGCCGCTTTCCCTCGAGCGGCGTTGGCTTCGGAGCAAAGCGGTAGTCGTCGTCCTGGCCATCCCAGGCGTGTCGCTCGTTCTTGTGAAAGACGACGAACGCCTCCGTCACCGCGGAGTCCGCCGCGCCGCGCACTGCGAGCTCGTAGTCCGAGATGTAGCGCTCGCCCTCCGCAACGCCATCGGGGCGGGTCATCCGGCTCAACGTGTCGGTCTGGACGCGGATCCGATCGCCCACCTCGGGTGGACGATGCTTGAACGTGGAGCGCTCCGTCGCGATGGGCTTCGCCGCCGGCGTCGCGACGTGCGCGGGGCTCGTGTCAATCGCGGCGGGCGTCGCCGGAGCCTCTCTTCCGCCTCCGCAGGCCCCGAGGAACATCAGCGCCGCACCGGCCCACCTCATCTTCATCAACGTTGGACCCGCCTCGCTCTGTCAGTTTGGCACGAACGACCGCAGGCGCCTGCCACGTTGACCAAACCCTTGCACCGCCCTCGCATGAGCCTGCCTCAACCTGCCTGAAAAATGCAGGAAATTACCGTCGGCACGGGGTATGCTCCACGACCGTCCGGATGCCAATCCCCCTTCGAACCCACCTGCGGTTTTCGTGCTCCGCGCTCGTCGCGTTCGCGCTCTTTGCCGCTCTCCTTCTTGTTCCGCAGACCGCGTTCGCGCAGACCGTCTTGCTCCCGAGCGCGCCTGCGAGCATCGTCAAGGTCAAGGCCAGCGGGGCGACCGTCGACCCGCGCAATGTCGGTACCCCCGACAACATCCGCGGCATCAGCCTCGCGGAATGCCTCGACGACGATCGCTACGTGATCCCGCTCAACCTCATGGGCTTCACCGCCAACATGAACCTCGAGGTCTGGGCGGGGCCCACGGGCGCGGACTGCTCCGACAACGCGCAGCGCGGAAACACGAGCGGCTCGCAGACCTGCTGGAAGGTCGTGAGCGGCAACATCGCTCCCACGGCCAACCTGAACGTCACGGTGAAGATGCGCGACATCATCGCGTCGCCGACCACGAAGAACCTCAACTACGTCGCTCAGGACGACACGGTCTGCGGCAAGATCGACTACTCCGTCTTCAGCGTCTACATGCTGCTCACCAGCGGCGGAGCCACGCAGGGCACACCGGGCAAGCAAGACTTCCAGGCAGACACCATCGGCCCCGACCCCGTCAGCAACGTGCACGTGGAGCAGGGCGACACCCGTCTGCACGTGACCTGGACAGCGCTGGGGAGCACGACCGACGAGGGCGGCACCACCACCGGAAGCACCACGACCACGGCCACGCAGGTCGCCATCTACTACCAGGAGGAGAGCTCCTCCACGACGGCGGTGGACTCGGGCTTCTCCTATACGTGCAAGGAAGCGGGCGCCGTGGACGCGGGCGTCGACGACTCCGGCGACGCACAGACCACCGCGGTCGACGGTGGCTGTACGGCCATCCCGAACGAGACCACCTCCGCGAGCGGGTGCACGGCGCCAGGGTTTCTTTCGACGGGCCCCGACAAGACCGTCTCCAAGCTCACGGTGAACGCCAACTCGAGCGACACCACGATCGGCGGGCTCACGAACGGCACGTCCTACGCGGTCGCCGTCGTCGCGCAGGACGTGTTCCTGAACCCCGGCAAGATCTCCGCGCTCGAGTGCCAGGCACCCGTGAAGCTGAACGACTTCTTCGCGACCTATCTCGGCGACGGCGGACAGGCCGGAGGCTCGTGCTCGCTCGACATGCTCGGTGCGCCCGCGGGCGGCGCGTCGCTCGCGGTGATCGCCTTCAGCAGCATGCTCGCTCTCGCGCGTCGCCGCCGTCAGCAGCACCAATCGCACCGCGCGCTCCCCAGCGAAGGACAGGATCAAGAATGAAGGCCGTTCACCGCCGCATCTCTGCCGCACTTGCCGCGTTTGGAGCGTCCACCATCGTTCTCGCCGGGCTCTTGCCGAAGGATGCGCTCGCGTCCGAGCAGGACATCTTCAACGACGAGAAGCGGTCGAAGAAGTCGCCGCAGCACTTCGCGCTCGAGGTCCGCATCTCGCCGTTCACGCCCGACATCGACAAGGAGTCGTCGCTCGGCGGAAAGACGCCGTACAAGGACACCTTCGGCACGATGAAGCGCGCGCTCGTCGGGTTCGAGTTCGACTACCAGGCCGTTCGCATCCCGTGGGTCGGCACCCTCGGCCCCGGATTGAGTGCAAGCTACACGCAGATGACGGACCACAGCTTCCAGCTGGACGGCACGCGCTCCAAGGAGAACACCGACCTCACGCTCTACCCGATGTACCTCGCTGCGGTCCTGCGCGCGGACGTCTTCTATCGCCAGTACCGCATCCCGGTCGTCCCATACGCGAAGGCGGGGCTCGGCCTCACGTTCTGGGAGGCCTCGAACCCAGGAGGCACCTCCACGGCGAGCAACAGCGCGGGCAACAGCTTGAAGGGCCACGGGCACACGTGGGGCACGCAGTGGGCCGCGGGCGTCATGGTCGCGCTCGACGCGCTCGACCCGGGCGCGTCCGTGAACATGGACAACGCGGTCGGCATCAACAGCACGTACCTCTACGGTGAGTACTACCTCGCGGCGATGAACGGGATCGGCCAGGACCACCCGCTGCTCGTCGGAACGGATACGTGGTGCGCGGGCCTCGCGTTCGAGTTCTGAGCTAGTTTTTCGCAGGTTCCGTGGTAATTGGCGGGGATGGCCTCCGAGAACCCCCAGGACACGTTCGCCGCCCTCTTCGAGCAAGGGGCACAGGCTGCTGCGCCCACCCGGAACAAGGTCCGCGTCGGGCAGCGCATCGAAGGGATCATCCTCGAGATCGCCAAGAGCACCGTCTTCGTGGAGCTCGACGGCAAGCGCGAGGCGATGCTCGACACGATCGAGGTCACCGACGACGACGGCATCGTCACCGTGAAGGTCGGCGAGAAGATCCAGGCGCAGGTGCTCGAGGTCGACGACCAGCGCGGCATCGTGCGCCTCGGCAAGTCCGCTGGGCGCCCCAACGACGCAGCGGGACTCCTCCAGGCGAAGCAGAACGGAGTCGCGGTCGACGGCAAGGTGACCGGCGTGAACAAGGGTGGCCTCGACGTCGAGATGGGCGGCGTGCGCGCGTTCTGTCCTTCGTCGCAGGCAGGCGGTCGCGGTGAGGACGTGAACGCGCTCGTGGGGCAGACGCTCCGCTTCCTGGTCACCGACGTGCGCGACGGCGGCCGCAACGTGGTCGTGTCGCGCCGTCAGCTGATGGAGCGTGAGGCCCGCGAGAACCAGAGCGCGCTTGCCGCGCAGATCGAGAAGGGCGCGCGGCTCAAGGGGACCATCACGAGCGTGCGCGAGTTCGGCGCGTTCGTGGACCTCGGCGGCATCGAGGGCCTCATTCCCAAGAGCGAGATCGCCCACGAGCGCACCACCAACGTGGCCGACGTGCTGAAGGCCGGTGAGAACGTGGAGGTCGTAGTCCTCGACATCAAGGAGACCGACGACCCGCGCATGCCGCGAAAGATCACGCTGTCCCTCAAGGCGCTGGTCGCCGCGCCCGAGCTCCCCGCCGATCTCAAGAACAAGGTCGTCGTAGGTGCCGTCGTCACGGGCAAGGTCGAGAAGATCGAGACCTTCGGACTCTTCGTCCAGCTGGATGGAACACAGGGCCGGGTGGGCCGCGGCCTCATCCCGAACGCAGAGACCGGCCTCCCGCGCGGAGCCGATCTACGAAAGGCCTTCCCCGAAGGCACCACAGTCACCGCCAAGATTCTCGAGACCGGCGACGGCCGCCTCCGCCTCTCCATCAAGGGGGCGAAAGACGCCGAGGAACGCTCGCACTTCGAGGATGTGAAGAAGGCTCAGAAGACGCCGCAGTCGCTCGGCACGCTCGGCGACCTGATGAAGAAGTTCAACGTGAAGAAGTAGAGGGAGTTGCTCGCCGCCTACCAGTCTCCGCCTCCGCCGCCCGAGTCTCCGCCTCCGCCCGAGTCTCCGCCGCCCCAGTCGGAGCTGCCCGCGCTCCCCGCGTCCGACTCACCCGACGATCCCGACCAGTCAGAACCTCCGCCGCCACCGCTGTTGTCGTAGCTCGAGTTGTTGTCCCAGGAGTTCCCGTCGCCACCCCACGAGTGATGATGGTGAGGCGCGCTGTTCGAGTACCAGGAGTGCGTGGCGGCAGAGCCCGCGGCCGCGCCCAGGAACGAAGCGGCGATGTTCCCGACGACACCTGCAGTCTGCATGTGTTGCTGATGCTGCTGTTGCTGCTGCATCGCCTGCTTGCGCTGCATCGCGCCCTGGAACGGCTGCTGACACGCGAGGCACGCGCTCTGGTTGTGCGGAGAGAGAGCACCGCAGAACACGCACGCGACGATGAGCCACGCGCTGCACGGAGCGCATTTCTGCCGGCCCCAGCGGTTCGGCTGCCTGCACTGTGGGCAGGGGATCGCGCTCTGCAGAAGCGCCGGTGAGATGGCGTTCTTGCAGTAGCGGCACATCACCAGTTCGCCGTCGTCAGGTGCGCCGCAGCTGCCGCATCTGGCTTGTTGATTGGGCGGTTGCATCAGAAAGAAGCGTAGCTCAGCGACCGTCCGCGCGCTTTGCCATCTGCTTCGAGATGATGCGGAACGGGCCCGGCAGCGTGCGAGCCATGAAAGATGCAAACTGCACGTATGTGCTCGTCTCCACGACGGCGCGCGACTTCTCCACTGCGCGCACGGTCTTCTCTGCGACCAGATCGGCGGTCTGCTTGCTGCGACCGCTGCCCGGCCGTACGCCCGGATTGTTGTCCACGTTGACTGCGTTTGCCCTGAACGGCGTGTCCACCGGGCCTGGCCGGATCACGACGACCTTGATGCCGCGGGCGGCGATCTCCGCTCGCAGCGCCATGGCGAGCGCTTCGAGCGCGAACTTGCTCGCCGCGTATGCGCCCATCCGTGGCACGGACACGACGCCTGCGATGGAGGACATCATCACGATCGTACCGCGCGATTTCTCGAGCTCCGGCAGCGCGACCTGGGAGAGCCGTAGCGGCGCGAACACGTTCAGCTCGAACAGCTGCGCGAGATCGTCCGGCGCGATCTTCTCGACCGGCGCATAGAAGCCGCGGCCCGCGTTGTTCACCAGCACGTCGATGCGGCCAAATTCAGCGAACGCACGCTCCACGATCCTGACGCGATGAATCTCGCGCGTGACGTCCGCCGCAACGACGATGGCATGACCACCACGCGCGCTCACGTCGCGTGCGACGGACGCAAGGCCCTCCTCATCCCTCGCGGTGAGCACGACGCTTGCGCCGCGCCTGGCCCATGCGAGGGCAAGGGAACGGCCGATCCCGCTGGATGCCCCCGTCACGATCACTGCGGGTTTGTCACCACGCGTCACGCCATCGCCTGCTCTATTCAGGTCTCAAATAGCCCGACTTGAGCAGCTTCTGCAGCATCTGCACGGTCTCGAGATCCGTCGACTGCGCCTTGTTGAGCACGGTCTCCACGTGCCCGTAGTTGTGCGCGAGCTGGATGATGTCGAGCTCCTCGGGCTTCAGATCACGAAGCTGCGCCGCGAGCGGGATGTTGATGATGAGGCGCGTGTTGAGATCCGGCAGATCGTTGCGCAGCTCGTTGAACTCGTCGAGCTGGCGCAGGCCCTCCATGAGGACCTCCTGCACGGAGCAGTCGATCTCGTTCGGGAACTGGCGCTCGTCCGGCGGCTCGAGATCGAAGAGGCCCTTCTGCCACGTGAGCATCCGGAAGATGCTCTTCATGGGGGGGACCTCGTCGAGGTCGTTGATCGTCGCGTAGTAGATCGAGCCCTTCCGCAGGAAGATGCGGCCGATGTCGTCCTCGGTGCGGATGGCGAGCACGCCGCTCTTCTTGGACGTGCCGAACAGCTGGAGAAGGTCCGGGAGCGGCACCTCTTCGATGCTGCCGGACATGGTGCGCGTGTTGGTCTTGCGCTGCTCGCCTACGTTCTCGAGCTTTCGCTTCGCGGCGTCGGTGCTCTCCTGCACCATCTCGGCGCCGCCAGCGATCACCTTGAGGATGCTCGTACCGATGAGGACGCGGTCGCCTTCCTTGAGGCGTGCGCGCTTGATCTTCTCGCCGTTGACGAACGTGCCGTTCGTGGATCCCAGGTCTTCGATCCAGATCTGGTCCGACTGCATCGCAATGCGGGCGTGCTTGCGGCTCACCATGTCCTCGACCAGCACCATGTCGAGGTCGCTGGAGCGCCCGACGATGATCTGCTTTTCCGGAACGATCGGAAATTCGCCGCCCTGGTACTTCCCGCTGATGAAGCGGAGTACGAAGGTCCGGGTCCTGGGGCCCGAGCCTGTGGTCGGCGCCTTTTGCGCGGTGTCGTTCATGGACACAGAAGGCTTACGGCTTGCGTCTTGCGGGGTTTCACGAGTTTGCGAGCGATTGGCGAGTCCAGTACCGAGCGCTGAAATCGCACCTTTTAGAGTAACGAGGATGCGCAAAGCTGGTCAAGTCGCGGTATGACGATTCCACCGGTATCATGCTTTTAAGCGCACTTATGCAAGCACCATTGAGTGTAGGCGGCGCTTGCCCGGTCGAGGCCGCATGAGCGCCACAGCTCCTCCCCATCCGCCGCCCCGGCCGCCGCCCCGGCCGTTAGCTCCCACGAGCCCGTTGCCCGCGGATCCATTCGGAACACATCGCGCGCTGGAGCCGAAAGGCGCGCTGCCGCAGCCGGCATGGCGGGTCGACAACGATTTCTCCCGGCTTTTCCAGGGTGAGATGCTCATCTCCGTCGCCACGCTCAACGTGGACGCGGCGAGCTTCCGTCAGATGGAGGAGGGTGAAGGGGGTTCGGATGATCAGGTACTCATCGCGCGCGTCCTCGACACGATCCAGAAACGCGGGAAGCAACACAACCCGGTGACGGGGTCGGGGGGCATGCTCCTCGGCTCCGTGAGACAGCTCGCGCCGGGTCGCGCTGACGAAGGCAAGATCGCCGCGGGTGCTCGCGTCGCCACGCTCGTGTCGCTCTCGCTCACGCCGCTCACCGTGGAGAAGGTGCTCGCGGTTCGTCGGCCGAGCGCGCAGCTCGACGTGGTTGGTGAAGCGGTCATCTTCGCGTCCAGCCCGTATGCGCGCATCCCCAGCGACCTGGCTGAGCGGCTGGCGCTCGCGGTGCTGGACGTAGCGGGTGCAGCGCCGCAGGTCGCGCGCCTCGTCAAGCCCGGCACCAGCGTGCTCGTGCTCGGCGCGGGCGGCAAGAGCGGCATCCTCTGCGCGGCCGAGGCGCGACGCACGGGTGGTGCTGACACGCGCATCATCGGCGTCGAGAGCTACGAGACCTACGCGACAGAGCTCCGCGAGCTCGGCATCTGCGATCAGGTGCTCTCGCTCGACGCGCGCGATCCGGTGCGCGTCCGCAACGCGGTATTGCAAGCGAACGGCGGCAAGGAAGTGGACCTGAGCTTCTCCTGCGTGAACGTGCAGGACACGGAGATGAGCGCCATCCTGCCCGTGCGCGATCGCGGCATCGCGTACATGTTCGCCATGTCCACCAGTTTCACGAAGGCCGCGCTCGGCGCCGAGGGCGTGGGCAAGGACGTGGATCTGATGATCGGCAATGGGTTCGCGAACGGCCACGCCGAGCACTCGCTCTCCATGATGCGCAGCATGCCGAGCGTGCGCGCGCTGTTCGAGCGCCGGTATGGGTAGACCGCGATAGAGGAGAAACGGAACATGAGCATTCGTCCGATCGAAGATGTCGCCAAGGACCTGGGGCTGTCTTCCGCGGAGTGGGAACCGTATGGTCGCAGCAAGGCCAAGCTGGAGCTCTCCGTCCTCGGGAACCCTGCGCGCGCGAAGGGCCGGCTGATCCTGGTGTCCGCGATCAACCCTACGCCCGCGGGCGAAGGCAAGACCACCACGTCGATCGGCCTCGCGATGGGCATGCGCAAGCTCGGAAAGAACGCCGTCCTCGCGCTTCGTGAGCCGTCGCTCGGTCCGGTGTTCGGCGTGAAGGGCGGCGGCACGGGCGGCGGCAAGGCGTCGCTCTTCCCCGCGGACGACATCAACCTGCACTTCACCGGTGACATCCACGCGATCACCACCGCACACAACCTTCTCTCCGCCATCGTCGATAATTCGGCTTATTTCCGCGATGAAAACGGCGGCGTCGGCGTGATCGATCCCAGGCAGATCACCTGGGGCCGCGCGCTGGACATGAACGATCGCTTCCTTCGCAACTGCATCGTTGGCCTTGGTGGAAAGTCACACGGCATCCCGCGCGAGGAGCGATTCGACATCACGGCGGCGAGCGAGATCATGGCCGTCATCGCGCTCGCCACGAGCTACGAAGATCTCGAAGCACGCCTTGGCAACATCGTCATCGGCAGCACGTACGACGGCACCGCAGTGCGCGCGCGCGACGTCTCCGCCCACTCCGCCATGACGGCAGTCCTTCGCGACGCCCTGCGCCCGAACCTCGTGCAGACCGCGGAGGGCGGCCCCGCGATCGTCCACGCCGGTCCGTTCGGCAACATCGCGCATGGCTGCAACAGCGTGCTCGCCACGCGTCTTGCGATGTCGCTCGGTGACTACGCGATCACGGAGGCCGGATTCGGATTCGACCTGGGCGGCGAGAAGTTCCTGAACATCAAGTGCCGCCAGGCGGGCATCTGGCCGCGCGCCATGGTCCTCGTGGCCACGCTGCGCGCGCTCAAGATGCACGGCGGCGCCTCCGTGAAGACCTGCGGCGAGCCAAACGCAGCCGCGCTGGAAGCAGGGCTCACGCACCTCGAAAAACACTTGCAGAATGCACATACATTCGGGCTCACCGCCGTGGTCGCGGTGAACGCGTTCCCGAACGACACGGAAGAGGAGCTCGCCCTCGTGGAAGGCGCCGTGCAGAAGCTAGGTGCTCGCTTCGCGCGGTGCCTCGGCTTCGCGAAGGGCGGAGATGGCGCCACGGAGCTCGCGCGCGTGGTCACGGAGGTGGTGGACAAGACGGACCACCCGTCGCGAAGTACGTCTACGAGCTCACGGACCCGCCGAAGGAGAAGATCCGCAAGATCGCGCAGACCATCTACGGCGCGAAGGACGTGGTCTTCAGCGGCTCTTCGGAGAAGGACCTCGAGCGAGCCGTGAAGCTGGGCGCGGCCGAGTATCCGGTGTGCATGGCAAAGACGCAGCTGTCGCTCTCCGACGATCCCGCGCGCTACGGCCGCCCGCAAGACTTCACGGTCAACGTGCGCGAGGTCCGGCTCTCCGCGGGCGCTGGCTTCATCGTCCCGCTCACGGGCGACATGATGACGATGCCAGGCCTACCGAAGGTCCCCGCCGCGCGGAACGTGAAGCTCCTTCCGGACGGAAAAATCAAAGGCCTGATGCAAAACGACTGACCCCCGTTTTTACTTTCCGCTCGCGATCGTGATGATGGGCGCTGGTTCGGCCGGGGTGGGCATCGGGGTCGTCAGCTCCGTCACTCCGGGCAGGACGATGGTGAACTTGGTGCCCGCTCCGGATTGGCTCTGCACTTCGATGGTGCCGCCTGCGTTCTGGATCAGGCGTTGGCTTATCGCGAGGCCGAGGCCCGTGCCTTGATCCTTCGTCGTGAAGAATGGGATGAACAGGTTCTTGAGGACCTTCGGGGCGATGCCGGGGCCGGTGTCGCGCACGCTCACCTCGATGACCTCCGCAGCGGCCTCCATCTTCGCGTTGTTGGCGCGCTCGGCCATCGTGCGATCGCTGCGGTCTCCTCGATCGCCGCGTTCGCTGGCAGGAGTCGCCGAAGACGCATATTCGCCGCGCGCCGCGCGCCTCCTCGCGGTCGTGACTGACACGCGCCCGTGTCCGTCCATTGCCTGGATGGCGTTCTGCATCAGATTGATGAGCACCTGCCGGAACTGCTCGGCGTCGATCTTGGCGAGCGGCAGCGATGGCGAGAGCTCCACCTGCAGGTCCACGTCCGTCGATTGCTGGCTGGAGAGGATCTGGACCGTGCGCTTCACCGCTGCGTTGATGTCGATGGGCGCCGGGTTGCCTGAGCGCGGCCGCGCGTAGTCGAGGAAGCTTCCGACGACGCGGTTCAGGCGATCGGTCTCCTCCAGGATGATGCTGAGAAACTCCTTCGCGGACGCATCACCGGGCGCTTCCTCGAGTAGCTGCGCCGCGCCCTTGATCGCGCCGAGCGGGTTCTTCACTTCGTGCGCGAGGCCGGCGGCCATCGAGCCCAGCGCGGCTAGACGGTCGCGCTCCTTCATGCGCGCGTAGATGCGGCTGTTCGCGATGGCGATGCCCATCTGCGACGCCACGTTCTCTATGAGCGCGAGCTCCTCCGGCGTGAACGCCTCGCGCACGCGATCGTCGACGATGGCAAGGAGGCCCTGGAGATCGTCGCCGTCACTGCGGACCGCGAACAGCGCGCCTCGTTCGAACGGTCCGAGCATGGTCGCGGCGGCGAGGACCGGTGCGTCCTTTACGGGCTGCGGGGCCACGCGCATCGCGATCTCCTCGAGCGACAGCGTCGTCTTCAGCCGATCGAGAATGGGGCGAATCGCGATCGACTCGAGTCGCTTGTTCGGCTGCGCGCCGAGCGAACCCGCAAGGTCGAAGCCGTCGCCGTCGCTGTCGATCAGGTAGATGGCAGCGCTCGTCACGCGGCGCGAGCGCTCGAGACCGGAGAGCACGGTGTCGACCATCTCCTCGGCCTCGAGGGCATGTGCAAGGCGCTTGCGCAGGTCGGTCACGCTGGTCTCCAGGTCGTAGCGTTCGCGGAAGAAGAACTGGTGCACGCGTGAGCGCACCTGATCTTGCAGCGGCTCGAACAGCACCAGGAACACGATCGATGCGAGCACCGCGTTCAGGTACATCGTGCCCAGCGCGCCGACGTACGTGATGAAGCAATAGAAGATGCCAGCGAGCGCGAATGCCAGCAGGGTCGACACCATCAGGCGGCCCGACAGCTCGTAGATGTCCGCCATGCGCGGCCGCGCGAGCGACTCCGAGAGCACGAAGAGGAAGACGATGGCGAGCACCGCGCCAATAGGCGGGAACGACACGCCGAAGAAGACGATGAAGTCCGCGAGCGTGAACGTGCACGCCAGCGCTCCAGTGGCGACCAGGAAGCGCACGCGATCACGCACCGCGCGCGACGAGCTCTTCTGGCCCTGCCGCGCAAGCGACACGAGCGCCGCGAGCAAGAACCCGAACACGTAGGAGTAGATGAGGATGCGCGCGATCGGGTGCTCGCGGTATGGCGATACGCCGAGCGCCAGCATGGGTATGCCCACGAACAGGGCGCTCCTCCGCATGCGCGCGCTCTTCTGCACACCAGGGTTCGCTCCAGCGGCGCCTTGCTCCACCGGAACGATCGAGTCGAACAGGTGAACCGCGAACTGCGGCAGGAGCACCGTGAACGCGACCGTCGCGCGGAACCAGATCTCCGAGCGAAGGAATCCGGCGAGCGACTGGCTCGTGTACCAGAAGGCCACGGTCGTCGCGAAAGCAGCGAACAGGAGGTGAACCGCGCGACGACCACGGAGGAGCATCGAGAGCGCGATCGCAAATGCAAGAACGCCGCAGAAGAGCGTCGTTCGTGCACGCAAATCTTCCACGGCGTTACTCGGCGGTCATTCTGTGAAGCGTGGGATTCGCTTCACGCACGTCACCGGCGGCGCGTTCATCACGACGCGCCTGTCGCTCAGTGCTTCTGGTTGTTGGGGTCCGAGGGATCCGGATTCGGACTCCAGGGCTGCGGCTGCGGCTGGTTCGGATCGTCCGAGCCCGCCTGATCGCCTGTGCGCCAGGGCTGCGGCTGGGGAGTGACACCCTGCTCAGCCACTTCGCGTGGATCCTGGGTGGTGCTCTTGCCGTCTTTTTCCCCCTGCCCGGGTTGCTTGCTGTCGTTGCCAGCGATGATGCTGTCCACCGACGACGAGACGCCCTCGCGGGTGCCCTCCGTCTGTGAAGAGCCATCGATGGCGCAGCCAGAACCAAGCCCGGTGAGGGCAGCCAATGCGGCAATCGCCGCGACCTTCGTTGACATTGAATACAACCGTTTCATCACGCACCCTCCGTGGATGCGGCCATCAGGCCATACTGCTTCACGAGCTGCGAGAGTCGCGGACGCTTCATCCCGAGAAGCGCTGCGGCTCGCGTAATGTTCCCCTTCGTTTCCCTGAGAGCGCGAGCGATGCAATCCCGCTCGATCTGACGCTTGATGTCCGTGAGCGACACGGCGCCCTGGCGGACTTGAGCGTACGCCACCGCGGTCGCGTTCGCCTCATCTTCTGGGAGACAACCGTCACCCTCCTCGTCCGAGTCCTCTGCGAAGGAAGGCGACGAGTTGGCGGCACCCCCGCCAATGGAGCTGATGGAGCCGACGGAGCTGAGCGCGCCAAGCGGGCCATGCGGTACTAGGCTCGCCCGCAACGTCACGGGACCGCTGCCCGGACCGCCCGTGTGGGAGCTTTGCGCAGATTGTGCGACGGCGCGTAGGTCGTCGACGTTGGAGACGATGTCCTCTGCCGTGATGATCATGCCGTCGGCGAAGAGAGAGACGGCGCGGAGCACGTTCTCGAGCTCGCGGACGTTGCCCGGCCAGCGGTGGCGAGCGAGTAGCTCGAGCGCTTCGGGGGCAAGGGTCTTCGGGACGCCGTCTCCGGAGAGCGTGCGCTCCCCGCCGACCCGAGCGAGGATCGTCTCGGAGATCTTTCCGATGTCGCCGATGCGCTGACGGAGGGCGGGCACCTCGAGGGTGATTCCGCGGAGCCGGTAGTACAGGTCCTCGCGGAACTCACCGCGCTCGACCATGGCCTTCAGATCGCGGTGCGTGGCGCAGATGACGCGGACGTTGCAGCGAATCTGCGCCGCGCCGCCCACGCGCTCGAACGTGCGCTCCTGAAGTACGCGGAGGAGAGCGACCTGCGTGCGTGCCGAGATGTCGCCGATCTCGTCGAGGAACAGCGTGCCGTTCTCCGCGAGCTCGAAGCGGCCGCGACGACGACCAGACGCGCCGGTGAACGCGCCCTTCTCGTGACCGAAGAGCTCGGACAGGAGGAGAGTCTCGACCAGTGCGGCGCAGTTGACGGTGACCAGCGGGCCGCTCGCGCGCTCGCTTGCACGGTGAAGCGCCTCTGCAACGAGCTCCTTGCCCGTGCCGCTCTCGCCGTGGATGAGCACCGTGGCGTTGGCGCGAGCGACCTTCACGATCGCCGACTTCAGCGCGACCATCTGGGGATCGTCGCCGACGAGGCGCGACTCGGGGCGTTCGCTGGGGCGAAGTGCAGCGCTGCCTTCGCGCTGGCGCGTGTCGGGGAAGAGGGCCTCGGAGAAGCTCGCGGTGAGGCGGCTCAGCGCGACGACATCCGGCTTCGCAAGGAATGCAGTGCGGACCTCACCCGTGAGCGCATTGGCGACCTGATCGCGAACGGCAAGCGCGCGGGTGTGGTGAGCGCGGGCCTCTGCGACGTCTCCCTGCTCGCAGAACAGCATGGCGAGGAGCTGGTGCGCCTCACGCAGAAGGTCTTCGTCGCCGGCGTCACGTGCGAGTGACAGGCCGTGCTCCGCGCCTTCGAGGTTGGGGAGCCCCTGCGCGCGCCCGAGCAGCACCGAGAGGATCGCCGTCTCAGCAAGCGCGTCGTTACGGGTCGAGAGCGAGCGCGAACGATCGATGTCCGAGGTGGCGCGGGCGACGTCGCCGTCTTCGAGTGCGATGCGTGCCGACACGCGAAATGCCTCGCCGAGGAACTCACGGTCCTTCGCGGCCTCACCATCGACGATGGCTTGCGTGATCTCGCGCTTCGCGTCGACCGTGTTTCCGCGGGAGAGAGCGATGCGAGCAGCGACCACCGCGAAGTGCGACGAACGCGCCGGCGGCATGCCCGGGCCAAGCGCGCGGCGGCCAAAGCGCACCGAGTGCTCTGCGTGATCGAAGAGGCCAAGGCGGTGGCGGAGGTCTGCAAGGTTGCCGAGCACGCGCGCCATGCGGATGCGATCGCCGAGGCGCTGGCGGAGCTTGACCGCGCGCTCCATGAGCGAAAGCGCGTCCATGAATGCGTGGCGGCGCGTGGCGATGACCGCGAGGTTGTCGAGCGCGAAGGCCTGCGCGCGTGCGTCCGAGTTGGTCTCACCCTCCGAGAGGACCGCGGTGAACACCGCCTGCGCCTCGTCCACGAGACCCTTGGAGAGAAGCGCGATACCGCGGTTCAGGCGCGCGCGGAGCTCCGCGGTGCGATCGCCGAGGCGCGAGGCCGCCCACACGTCCTCCGCGAAGTGGGAGTCTGCTTCGTCCCAGCGCGACTCGATGAGGAGGAGCTTGCCGAGGGTGTTGCGTGCACGAAGACGGACATCCTCACGTGTGCTGGGGCTTTGGGGAGATGCACCGGTCTTCGAGCCGAAGACGATCGACTCGGCGAGCTCACGTGCGCCGGCGAGATCGCCGTTCTGGTACGAGACCTCTGCGAGCTCTGCCCGCGCGTCCTCGCGCACGTCCTCGTCGCGGCCGTTCTCGAAGCTTGCGAGCTGCGTGGCCTTGCCGAGCGCGACCTTCGCGGCGACGAGATCGCCGACGCCGACGCACGCGCGACCCAGCAGCAACATGACGCCCGCATCCGAGCCACCGAGCGCCGCTGCGCACTCGGACCACTTGCGTGCCTCTTCGGACTCACCCGCGGCGATCGCGCGCGTGGCGGAGTTGGTCGCCAGGCGAAGCGCGTCGGCGCGAGCGCCATCAGCCGCGCTGCTTGCGAGCGCGTTGACCCGCGAATACCAGCGTGTCACGAGCTCACGACGGGCCACCGTATCGGCAACGACGGAGATGGCACGTGCATGCGCCTGGTCGGCGCGGACCGTATCGCCTGCGCGGAGCCACAGGTCTGCGGCCTGCGCCATGGCCCACGGATCCGTCTCGAGCGGTCCGGCTCCTGAAGCTACTGAAGATCCGGCTCCTGAAGATCCGTCTGCGACGAGCAGCGCAGCAGCAAGCCCGCAGGCCTCCGCGCTCGCCGTGCGCGCGAGCTCTGCGGCAATAGCCGCATAAGGCGCGTGTATTTCGACGATTCTGTTGTCGACCGTGACGGCGCGCGCCGAGACGAGCGTGCCGAGCGTCGAGTCTGCGCCGGTGCGCACGCGGCCGATCTCGGTCAGCGCCCAGGGGCGTCCGAGCAGCGCGAGTGTACGAAGGAGCTCCACCTGCTCCGCGCCGAGCTCGTCAGTCGAGGGCGTGGGGGCGACGCGTTTGGTGGATTCCCACCACGCGTCGATGTGCGCTGGGTTGGACGTGGGAAGCGCGTGGAATGCGTCCTCGGCGATGGCGGACAGGAAGCGTGACTTCTCTGCGGTGTCGAGCTCACTGCGCAGATCGAACGACTCCGATTCGACCGGCAGCGCGCGATGACCTTCACGACCTTCCGATACGACGTCACCGACGACGACCAACGTGCGAGGCGCGTGCGCGAGCTCGAGCAGGACGACGCGATCCCACGAGCCCTCGGCGGGAAGCGGTGCGACGACTGCTGCCTTGCGGGCGAAGAGCGCACGACCGAGCGCGTCTGCGAAGCGAGTGGGATCGTCGCTGCTCTCGCGGACGCCGAGCTTGTCACCCAGCTGACGGAGCATGGAGGCGCCGGGGCGGCGCACCGCGCGCACCACGAGCGTGCCTGTCGCCGACAACCTGCGGGCCGCGTGGGCGAGGATCGCGTTGACGATCTCGTCGCTCTCGGCGCGCAAGACGACGAAGCCAGGGCGACCATCGGCGAGCCGATCATCGAGGCCCGCGAAGCCGCTGTTCGGAGAAGCGAAGTTGGAGGAGGCGAGGGTCAGTGCCACTGGGAAGCAAACCTACTCCAGAAAGCTGACCCCGCAAGGACGCGGACGCAAATAAGGACCGCCGATTGTTTCCCGCGAGACCATGATTGTTTCCGTCCCGATACCCCCCACGCGTTCAGGTCCGCCGCGAGGCCAGTCCGGGACAATGTAGGCAGGTCGCTCTACCGACGATGGCGCTTGTTTTACCGGGTCTCTGGCTGGGCTACGCTTCGGGCATGCGGCTTCCTACCAAGATGTAGAGAGATCAGTTCGTCAGCGCAGACAGCTCCCACCGCACGCCGTCGGCGATGGCCTCGAACGCCTCGGGCGGCGCCTCGCCGAGCCGCTTGGCCAGCGGCAGCTGCGCCGCGACCGACGCGATGAAGAGCGGAAGCGCCGCCGGGAGCTTCTGTCGCAGCAGAGCGATCTGCTTGTGGATCGAGCCTGCATCGCCGCGACGCACCGGACCGGTGAGCGCGTCCGGGAAGCCAAGATGCTCCACGTTCTCTGCCACGCTGCGAAGGAGTGGCCCCAGGAGCTTGGGTGCCAGGTTCGCCGGCACACCGGAGCGCACGAGGAGCTCCGCGCCGATGGACGCAAGCGCCGCAGCGCCGTTCGCCACGAGGCCCGCGGATGCGTGGTAGCCGATCGTGTCGAGGTTCGGGATCGTCCGTGGCGTGAGCCCCAGCGCGATCGCGAGCTCACGCGCGACGCGAACCGCGGCTGGATCACCCTGGATATGCGCGTTGCCCCTGGCGAGCGTGGGTGAGAACGTCTTCGACGCGAACGAGATCATCGGGTGGAACTGCGCGACGCCCGCGGTGAACGCCCTGAGGGCCGTCAGTGCTTCCACCCCGAGCGCGCCTGCGTTGTGCAGCACCACCGCGTCCTCGCCGATGAGCTCGCGCTCCGCCATCTCGTCCGCCAGCGCGGGCAGATCGCGATCGCGCACGGACACGATCACCACCTTTGCGTCGATGGGCTTCTTCGGAAGGCCGAGGCGGGCAGCGCGCACCGTGACCGGGTAGCCCGCGCGGGTCAGCTCACGCGCGAGCGCGCGCCCCACCTTGCCTGCGCCATACACGAGGATGGACAGCTTCTTCGCCGGCCTGCGCGCGACGGCCTTCTTGCTGCGCGTCGGGGCTTTCTTTTTCGGCGCTGCCTTAGACTTTTTCATAGAGGTGGTGTTCCTTGATGTAGTCGAGCACCAGACGGGGCACGAGCCCGCATGCGTGCGCGAAGTCTTGGTCGCGCAGGAAGTCTCGTACCTCGGTGCTGGAGGCGGACGGGAGGATCGGCTGTGGGGCACCTGGATAGGTGATTCCCACGCGACCCAGCACGAGCGGCTCCGCGAGCTCCTTGATGCGATCGAAGCCGTGCCACTTGGGCGCCTCGACCACGAGGTCCGCGCCCATCACGAGCCGCAGCGTCCAGCCTGGGTTGCGAGCCTTCAACGTCTCCACCGTGCGCAGCGTGCGGCTCTCTCCGCCGAGCTCCTCTTCGATGCGCGAGATGCGGACGCGTGGGAGTTCGCCCATGGCAAGGCGGCACATCGCGAGGCGGGCCGCGTACGGCGCGAGCGACTTCGCGAAGGGATGCATGAAGGTGGGGATCACAAGCAGCGCGTCGAGCGCGTGCAGCGATACCACCGCCGCGGCAGCGAGCACATGGGAGATGTGCGGAGGATTGAAGCTTCCACCAAACACCCCGACGACGGCGCCGTTGGGGAGCTCCGCCTCCCCGTTCACGCGTCGCCCTGCACGCGCATCTTCGTGGCGCGCTGGACAGAGAGGGTCTCCTCCATGGAGGCCCTGCCGGCCGAGTCGTAGATCGTCAGCTTGATCTCTGCCGGCTCGTCGTCGAGCACGGCGATGCCGCCGCCGCTGGAGCCGATGAGCCCCGGCGACACGAACCAGCGCTGCCCGACCCTGCGCACCAGAGGAGCGTCGCTCTTTCCGAACACGAGGATGTTCGCCGCGAGGATGTCCTCCTCGTCGAGCGCGGCCTTGTCGTAGATCATCACGGCGACGCGATCACCGACCATCTCGATCGTGCGGGCGACCGTGTCGGGCAGCGCCTCGAGCGACTTCAGGCGAAGGCGTGCGCGCTCGGTCGCGACGAACTTGTCGATCCGCTCCGGGTTGCCGGTCAGCGCGATCTCCGCCGCGCGGCGCCATGCGGCCTCGTCGCTGGGATCCTCCCCGCCGACGAGCTTGCGCGCCCACGCAGCCACCGCGCGATCGAGGCAGCCGTCCACGCCAAGGTAGATCGCGCGGCTCACCTTGGCCGAGTTGAGCAAGAACTCGGACGCACGCCCGAGCGCAGCGACATCTCCTTCGGCTGGGCCGAGTAGTCCAATGCGCATGGCGGAAAGGAAGTATCGCACATTTTGGGCCCCGACTACGGGCAGCTTGGTGCTACGGATTTTTGGGCCTCATCTACACACACACCATTGCTAGACACCATTGCTAGACACCATTGCGGGACCTCCACTGAACAAGCACGGCGACAACGTCACGTTCACCTTCGACGGCGAGGAGATCTCCTCGCAGCCGAGGATTCCGCTCGCAGCGGCGCTGGTCTCGTCCGGCAGGCTGCAGCTCGCACGGAGCCCGAAGTTCCACCGGCCGCGCGGACCGTCGTGCATGCGTGGTGCTTGCGACGGGTGCCTGGTCCGCGTGGATGGTGAGCCGAACGTGCTGTCTTGCATGACGGTCGTGCGCGCGGGGGCGAATGTGGAGTCGCAGAACACGCTGGGCACGCGCAACGTCGATCTGCTGCGCGTGACGGACTGGTTCTTCCCGGAGGGCATGAACCACCACGAGCTGTTCGCAGGCGTGCCTGGCGTGTCGTCGATCATGCAGGTCTTCGCGCGTCGTGTGGCGGGTCTGGGCAAGCTGCCCACGGAGGTGCTGTCGCCGAAGCCCGCGGTGCGGCGCGAGGTCCCCGTGTTGATCGTGGGCGCAGGTCCGAGCGGTCTTGCGCTTGCGGTGGAGCTCGCTGCCGCGGGACACAAGGTGGAGATCGTGGATGATGCCGTGGTGCGAGGTGGCTCGCTCAGGAGCCTCTCGCGGTCGGCGCTCGCGCCCTTCTTGCCCATGCTTGCAGCAGTCGGTGCCGCGGAACTGAAGGGCACGATTGTGGTGCGCTCGCAGACCACCGTGGGCGGCGTGTTCGGCGATGACGCGCTCATGGTCGGGCCCGACGGCGCGGAGGTCGTGCATGCGCGCGCGCTCTGCCTCGCGACGGGATCGCACGATGGCGTGCTCGCGTTCGAGGGAAACGACGTGCCTGGCGTGATGAGCTCGCGCGCGCTCGGGCTGCTCCTTCAGCTGGGCGCGGCGCCTGGAAAGAAGCTCGTCGTGGCAGCGTGCGGCGGCGTGTTCGCACCAAGCGTGAAAGAGCTCGCGGAGAGCGCCAAGCTCGAGGTGGTCGTCGCGCAGGGTGAGCCCGTGCGCGTGGTGGGGACCGGCAGCGTGCGCGGCGCAGTCATCCGGGACAGCAGAGGAAACGAGAAGGAGATCGCGTGCGACATCCTGGCCGTGGATGCGCCCACCGCCCCCGCGTACGAGCTTTGCGAGCAAGCCGGCGCACGACTCCAGCACGAGGCGCGCGGCTACGTCGCACATACCGAGGAAGGGCGAGTGCGCGAAGGCGTGTGGGCCCTGGGCGAGGCATCCGGCGCGCCGTTCTCCGCAGATGTGCTGCTGGCAGAGGCGCGCGCGGTCGCGATGCGGATCGCGAAGACGCTCGACTGATCCTTCGAGCTCTCAGTCGTCGAGCAGCGCGCCGAACAGCGTCACGCCGCCCATGACCGCCAGAAAATCGAAGATGGCGGCGATCCCGAGGAAGCCAGCGAGCTCATCGAATCCCGCGCCACTGAGCAGCTCTTTCGTGGCCACCACACACAGGAGGAGGATCGGGGAGAGGAGCGGGAAGAGCACGCTCGCGAGCACCAGATCTCGCGCGCGAGTTCGCGCGGTCATCGCGCCGAAGAGCGTCCCCATTCCCGCGATGCCGATGGTGCCTACCGCAAGGATGACCGCGAGGCGCCCGATGACGGAGAAGAGGTCCACGTGGAACATGAGCGCCACGATCGGCACCACGACGAACTCGACGGCGCTCACGAACACGAAGATTCCGAGCGCCTTGCCGAGGAACAGCGCCGACCGCGGGATGGGCGCGACGAGCAGCGCCGTCAACGCGCTCTCCTCACGCTCGCGCTGCCAGGTGCGCGACAGCGCGAGGATGCTGGCGAATGCGATCGGCAACCAGAGGCTTCCCGGCGCGAGCCGCTGCGAGACGTCGTCGGCGGACTGGAACGAGATCGCAGCCATGATGGTGACGAGCGCTGCGAAGAATCCGGCCGTGGTCACGATCTCGCGCGTGCGCAGCTCGATGCGGAGGTCTTTCCCGCAGATGGTGAGCACCGTGCCGACGTAGGACGCCAAGATGATCGCATCATCCCAAACTTCGGTCCGAAAGGCACAAAACAGCATCGCGCCATGCGTTTCGTCCGCGAGGACCACCATGGCGCGAGTGTCGGGCTCACGGGCCCCATTCAAGCGGGCTCAGAACGGCATGGGGCCGCCGTTCGAGGCGTGCTCGCGGATCTTCTGCGCAGCGATGCCGCGCTGCTCGGGCGTCAGGATGGGGAGGATCTTTTGCGCGATGTCGATCGCGCGGGTCGTGCCCTCGCTCACCTTGCCACGAAGGTCGACCTGGGGCGCCTCCTTTTCCACCGAGAACTCGGCCGACTTGAAGTGGTCCATGGTGTCGCCTGCATGCTCGTGCGACTTCATCGCCTCGCGCATGTGCGAGCTGCCGCCCTTCTGGAACTCCGCCTTGAAGATGTCCTTGATCTGCGAGCGCTGATCGTCGGTCAGCTTCAGGTCGTCGGCGAGCTTCTTCATGTGGCCGAAGCGCCCGAACGCGTGCTCCGCGTGGTCCGCATGCTCCGCGTGCTCGCGGTCGGCATGGGGCGTCGCCTGGTCCGTGTTGGCTTCCGTGGCGTCCGCCTTCGCGCCGTGGGCATGGTCCCAGCCGCCGCGCTGCGCATGCATCTTGTCCTTCATCGCCGTCGCAAAGGCCTCGCGCTGGCCGGGGTCAAGGAGGTCGTGCAGTCGCTGGAACGCCGCGCGGTCCTGCGGGCGAACCGTCTCCGCCGTGGAGACCATCGTGTCGATCTTCGGCTGAAGCGTCGCGCGGTCGATGGTGCCCGCCTGCACCTGATCGGCCACGGCCGTCATCAGGTCGGTCTGTGCCTTGCGCGCGGTCTCGTGACGAACCTCGGCGTCGGCGGCCATCTTCTCGATCTCGGTGCGCTGCTCGGGACGGAGCGGCACCTGCGAGAGCGCGTCGCCGACCATCTTCACGCGACCATGTGTGTTCGCTGCGACCGGAGCGATCTGGCCTTGGGCCTGCGTCGCCGGAGCGGGAGCCTCCTGACCCGTGCCGCTGCAGCCCGCGAGGGCGAGGGCAGAGGAGAGGAGAACGGTGGAGAGACCAGTGCGGAAGAAATTCTTGTTCATGTTGTCGATCACCTGCCTGTCAGTGTGACGTTGGGCGTGGCGAAAGACATCCCCCGGCGACCGTAAAGAAGCGTAAAACCCGTCCAAGTTCCGCGATGTTACGCGAGCGAAGCAAGCGCGACCATGCCTGAGCGGCGTGCGAGCCCGGGTGTGCTGAACGGTCCCGGCAACACCGGCGGCAGCTTGCGGAGCGCGATGCGCAGACGGGCGAGCCCCTCGGGATCGACCTTGTCGAACGCGATGCCAAGGCCCATCGCGAAGTCGCCCAGCCTGCGTCCTTGCGCCACGCGCGCGACGTGTCCTTCCGCGTCCACCCAGAGATTCAGGCGCGGGAGCTCGAAGGTGAGGATCACGGGGAGCCCGAGCTCCGCGGGGATCTCCGTCATCAGGAAGAGCCCGTCGGTCGACACGTCGATCGCGCGCGTACCGAGGCGCGTGAAATCCGCCTCCCGCACGACTTCGCAACGGGTCCGAGCAAACCGCCTCACGGACCTGCGCCAGTCGAGCAACATGCGAGCTTCCTCCACGGACTGGATCGTATGGAACCGCGCTGCGCGAAGTCCAACTTGTGGGTACGGTTGTCCGCGTGACGATCCACACGGGCAGCCGCGCGCGCCTCGGCCCTCGGATGCTGGCGCATTTTCAGGGCGTCACGCTGTTCGACAAGGTCGCGCGCGCCGTGTGCGAGGCGGACTGCTTGCCGCGGAAGGAGCTCTACGAGTCGTGGGAGGTCGCTCGCCGGACGCGGCGCAGGCTGCGCGGCGGTCGCGTCGTGGACCTTGCTGCGGGTCATGGCCTGCTCGCGTTCCTCATGTTGGTCCTGGACGACACGTCCGCGTCCGCGGTCGCAGTGGACGTTCGCACACCGAAGAGCGCCGAGCGGCTCGCGCGCGCCATGGTGGTCGCCTGGCCGCGGCTCGATGGACGCGTGCGCTTCGTGGAGTCGAAGATCGTGGACGTGGCGCTCGACAAGGACGACCTCGTGGTCTCGGCGCACGCGTGTGGTGCGCTCACCGACGAGGTGCTCGCGCGCGCGATGGCCGTGAACGCTCGCGTCGCCGTGCTTCCGTGCTGTCAGGACAAGGCCACGTGCGATGACGGTGGTCTCGCGGGCTGGATGGACAGCGGACTTGCCATCGACGCAACGCGCGCGCGCCTGCTCGCTTCAGCGGGCTACACCGTCTCGACGCAGACCATCCCACATGAGATCACGCCGAAGAATCGACTGCTGATCGCGCAGCCAGAGGACGATCGCCGAGGCAGCTCGCGAAAGAGCTCTTCCCGATCCATCATATAGGGAACCGCCACGTTGGCCGTGCTGTCAGCATCGCTCGAGGATCACGCCCCCATGAAAAACGTTCTCGTCGCCGTTCTCGCAGCCTCTCTCGCTCTCGTCGCGACCACGGCTTCCGCGGATGAGCCCACCCCCTCCATCGTGCTGAAGACGATCACGGTGTACGGCCGCGCCGACAAGCCGCACGTGGAGATCATCCTCACGCGAGCAACGGCCGCCGCTGCCGCCGGTGCCGCGCACGACGGGATGCACGCGAGGCTGATCTCGCAGGCCGAGCCGCGCGCGATGTCACACTGACCGCGTGCGCGGCCTGACATGGTGACAACCGCGATGCGGTCGAAATAGGCCAGTTCGCCACGTTGGCAATCGGCGCGCGCGTCGGAATGGAAGCGCTGCCGGAGCCGCTCTTTTCGTGGATGACCTATACGAAGAGAACGTCGCTCGCAGCGCTCGCCATCATCACATTCGCGGGCGCGGCCCACGCCGACGCTACCGAAAAATCTGGCGGCGCGGTGATCGCGAAGCCAGCTGCCCAACCCTCCGCAGCGACCCCGTCGGCGACGCCCGCGCCACCACCCACGCCTGCCGCGCAGCCGAGCGGGCTTCCTCCCCATCGACTCTCGGAGCTGGTCTCGCTGCAGCTCGAAGACGCGGACCTGTCTGATCTGGTGCGCGTCGTGGGGCAGGTGACCGGGAAGCGTTTCCTCATCGCCAGCCCGCGCCTCGCGAAGATCAAGGCGAGCCTCTACGCGCCGGAGAAGGTCACGGCCCAGGAGGCCTATCAGGCGCTGCTCGCGGTCCTCACGGCGAACGGGCTGACGGTGGTGCCGGCGGGTGGCTTCTATCGCATCGTGGAGTCGGAGAACATCGCGCGACAGGTCCTCCCGCTTGACCAGTCCGAGAAGGGCTCACCGGAGGAGCGGTACATCACCCGTATCCACCGACTGAAGAACCTGTCCGCGGAGGAGGTCGCAACGGGCGTGCTGTCGAAGCTCGCGACCAAGGACGCATCCATCGTCCCGTACGCGCCGGGCAACTTGCTCATCATGACGGAGACGGGCGCAAACCTGCGTCGCATGATGGAGATCGTCGACGCCATCGATCAGCCAGGAACGGACGCGAAGCTGTATTTTCAGCCGCTCTCACACGTGTCGTCGACGGTCGCGGAGAAGCTGCTCACCGAGCTGCTCGACCTCAAGAAGAAGGACGCGGCGTTGCCCGGCGCTGCGCTCTACGTGGGGCGGCTGGTGGCGGTGGAGCGGCCGAACGCGCTCATCATCGTGGCAACGGAGACGAGCTATCGGCGCATCTTCGAGGTGCTCTCACGCATCGACATCGTGGAGCCGAGCGAGACCCAGGTGCACGTGGTCGCGCTCCAGCACGCGGATGCAAAGAAGATCGTCGGCCCGCTCGCGGCTGCGATCGGGAGCTCGTCCAGCGCGCAGGCCGCACGTTCCGCGCCTGGCGCTGCGGTGCCATCGGGCAACGTCGGTCAAGTGCTCGAGGGGCCCGCGCAGATCAGCGCGGACGAGACCACGAACTCTCTCATCGTGACGGCAGGCCCGCGGGACTTCGCGAACATCAAGGACGTGATCGCGGCGCTGGACAAGCCGAAGCGGCAGGTCTTCATCGAGGCGGTCATCCTGGACATCTCGGACTCCAGCGGACTGGACCTTGGCGTCGCGTGGCACGGTGGCAACGTGGATACGAACAGCAAGGGGCAGACCACTACGGAGTTCGGCGGTTGGCGCGCTGGCAGCTCGGCGCTTCCGCCGTCCACGAGCGATCTGCAAGGCCTCGCGCTAGGCGTGCGTGGCCCGGACATACCGTTCAACACGGGAATTCCCGGCATCACGTCGATCCCGTCGCTGGGCGCGTTCCTCACCGCGGCCGCGTCCACGAAGGGCGCAGACATCCTCTCCACGCCGAGCATCACTGCGAGCGACAACACGCCGGCGGAGATCAAGGTGCAGCTCAACTCTTCGCTCCAGCCGCACGCGCCGCAGCCGGCGCAGTACCTCGCAGGCGCCGCCAGCGGCTCGCTGCCGCAGACGTCGACGGGCGTCACCGCCAACTACAAGGCCATCGGTCCGCGCGTCAAGATCACGCCCCACTTGAACGACTCGGACGAGGTGCGCCTGGACATCGAGGAGGTCATCAGCGACATCGCAAGCGAGCCCGGCGCGAGCGACACGTTCGGTACGGTGAGCTACATCGAACGCGCGGCCACCACCACGATGACGGTGAAGGACGGCAGCACCGCGGTGATCGGTGGCCTGGTGCGCAACATCATGCGCCGCAGCGAGAGCAAGGTCCCCATCCTGGGCGACATCCCGGTCCTCGGCGTGCTCTTCCGCACGCGGAGCGATCAGATGGAGAAGAGCAACCTGATACTCATCCTCACGCCGTACATCATCCGCGGCGAAGAGGACATGCGTCGCATCGCCGAGCGCAAGAAGGAGGAGCGCCAGGTGCTCATCGATCACGCAGCCGTCTTCAGCGACAACGCGGGCTGGAAGCCGCCGGTGGACTACAGGCGCACGCACGGACTTCTTACGCAGATCGCGCAGGAGTCACGCGCCGTCGAGCGCGCCCGGGCCGAGCGCGACGCGGTGCCACAGAAGGACCCGGGTGGGCCGGTCGCGGTCGCGCCGATGGAGCTGCCGTTGCCCATCTCGCCATCGCAAGGCGCTGCGCCGCTCGCGCCAAAGCCCACGGAGAAGTCCGTGGCTTCGCCTCAGCTGCGCACCGTGGAGAAATGATCCGGTCGACGTGCCGCGCTTCGGCTCTTCAATCGAAGCCGTGCTGGGCCGGTGCCGCTAGAGGCCTTTTTCTTTCACGTACTCGTCGACGAACTTGCTGCTGGCTTCGTACGACTGCTTGATGTCGCCGAGGATCTTGTCCTCCGCGAGACCGCCGATCATGAAGACCTTCACCTCGACGTCGAGCTTCGCGATGCGCGTGCACTTCTTGTCGCCATTGTTGTCGCAGTGGAGCTCACCCGAGATCTTCGTCTTGTCGGGCATCGTGCTGGAGATGACCTTGAAGCGATAGAGCTTGGTCTTGGTGTCGTACTCACCCTCTTCGATGTACGAGAGCTTGTCGCCAATGACCTTCTTGAGCGGACCCGGGACGCCGGTCGTGGGAGGATCGATCTGCGCGCGTCGCTTCCAGACCGCTCCCTCCATCGACTGCTCGAGCAGCTTGAATGCAGGGAATTTCAGGATATCGACGTGAAGGCGGCGATTGAACTCCTCCGAGAAGACGCACTTCTCGAGGTAGGTCTCCGCGCTGCAGCCGAGCTCGTGCTTCAAGGTGACGCTGGCCATGCTCTGCCTCGCCTATCCGGTTTTCAGAAGATGAAGACGCCGAGCGCGACGACGGTGGACCAGTGGCCCTTCGCGTGGCCTTCGGCGCTCTGGACGATGTTGCGCGTCTTCAAGAAGGTCTTTTCCATCTTGAAGGTCTGCTCGCGCTCGTTCCAGGCTCTCTCGGGATCGAAGTCGATACCGAGCGTGGTGGCGAGCATGGTCGCTGCCAGATCTTCGGCGTACTCGCCGGCCTTCCTTGCGGTCTCACCGTAGCTGTGGTGCTCGGAGAGGTAGCCGTACATGTTCTGATCCGTCGGTCGCGCGAGGCCGATGGACGCCGCGATGAGGCGGTTCGGCTCGTTCGTGTCCTGGCGTGCCATGACGCAATGGACGATCTGTCCGGGGCGAATCAGCTTCTCGCCCTGCTTGCGCGTGAGCTCCACGCACTGTGGCGGGAAGATCGAGCTGACAGTGACGAGGTTCGCCTTCTCGATGCCGGCATCGCGGAGCGAGAGCTCGAACGACGACAGGCGATCCTTGTGAACACCGACGCCGTTCGTGAAGAAGATGCCCTTCGGCACGAACATGTCGTGCATCTCCGGGTATCCGCTCTCACCGACCTTGATTCGCCCCTTGGGGCTGTGTTCCGATTTCTTGCTCATCTAGTGGTCCTCGCGCCTGAGTATCGAGAGACGGACTACTTCTTCTTCTTCTTCGCCGGCGCTTTTTTCGCGGGGGCTTTGGCGACCGGCTTTGCGGCGACCTTGGGGGCGGCCTTGACTGTCGGCTTCTTCGGCTGGTTGCGCTTCTCGAGCGACTTCCACATGTCCCAGAGGCGCGGGACCGGGTACGCCTCGATGCGGGCCTTGTAGCCTGCATCCTTCGTGCGCTTCTCGCCGGTGAGGATCGCGTCGATGAGCTTGGCGCGGGTGCCGAACTTCTCCTTCACGGCGGTGAACGTCGCGACGAGGCGAAGGAGCTTCGAGTTGGACACATGCTTGAGGCCCTTGTCCGAGTTCGTGCGACCGACCCACAGGTCCTCGCCCGTGAACTTCTCCACCGCGGCGACGAGCTTCGCCTTGTCACCAAACTTGTCTTTCACGATCGCGAGGGGGCTCTTGGAGCTCATGACGGATTTCCTTGGCAGGTGCCCGAGTTAACTCGGACGGTTAAATGAGTCCGCCGAATAGCAGCCTGTGCCAGGCATCGCAAGGGCAATGCGTGTGACATTTGGGCGGTGTAAGGTGCGCGCGGCTTGCGCGTTCTAACCGCTTCCGAGGAGAGTGTGTGATGCAGAATCGGCTTACGTCGTGGGCGATCGCGATCGCGGCGCTCGTGCTCGTTGCGTGTGGAGGCTCCGACAAGGCAGCGCCACAGTCACCCCCCGGCTATTCCCGAGGCGCCGTGGGCGCGGCCGCCCCGAAGCAAGCGCAGGACAACATGGTGCGCGCAGAGGCGTACGGCGTCTCGCAGCCGCCCTCTCCTTCGATGGCGGGCAGCTACTCCTCCCCGCCTGCCGACAAGCGCATGGGTGGCACCAGCCGCGAGGCGGATCGCGACGGCGTTCCCGAAATGGCTGACGCGCCCGCCGCTCCTCCTCCGCCTCCTCCGCCCGGCAACCCGTCTGCGGCGTCGACGAAAAAGAACGACGAGACGTCGCGCGCCGTGGCTGGGCACGACTCCACGATGCTGGTCTACACGGCGAACATGAACCTCGCGGTGTACCTGGTTGATCAGGCCATCGGACAGGTCGAGCAGATCGCGAAGGACAATGGCGGCTTCCTCTCGAGCCGCGGCGACAACCAGATCGTCATCCGCGTGCCACGCTCGCGCTTCCAGGCGGCGCTCGCGGCGGTAGAGAAGACGGGCGACGTGCTCCACCGGGACGTGCGCGCCGAGGACGTGACCGACGCGTACATGGACCTCGAGGTCCGCATAAAGAACGCGCGCGCCATGCGCGATCAGCTTGCGGCGCTGCTCCAGAAGGCGAACGTGAAGGAGGCCCTCGAGATCGAGCGTGAGCTCGGACGTGTGACCGAGGAGCTGGAGCGCATGGAGGGCCAGATGAAGCTCCTCAAGGACAAGCTCGCGTACTCGACCATCACGGTGACCTACGCGGCGCGCGGCTCCACCATCGAAGCGAACAAGGTGCGACTGCCGTTCCCATGGCTGTCTTCGCTGGGTCTGCCGAGCCTGCTTCGCCTGGAGGACAACAAATGAATGCATGTTACAAGTTTCTCGTGGCGGCGGCCCTGACGGTCACGGCGGTCTCACTCGCCGGTTGCGGTCGCCCGTTCAAGGTGGAGACTGCGCCGGGCTTCATCGAGCTCGCGGGACAGAACGACTACGCGTACAGAGCGACGACGCCCGAGGGCGTGGTGATCGGGGTACGCGTGGTGGAGGACGAGGAGCGCGCGGACGTGGACTTCTGGGCCAAGGCCGTCACGCTGCAGATGCGCGACGTTTCCGGCTACGCGCTGCTCTCCCAGAAGGACGTGGAGTCGCGCGACGGCACGAAGGGGAAGGAGCTGCGCTTCGGTCACGACGAGGACAAGAAGCCGTACGAGTACGTCGTGCACCTCTACGCCGCGCAGAGCCGCATCTTCGTGGTGGAGGCGGGCGGCACCAAGGAGCAGATGGACCGCGCGAAGGCCAGCATCGACTGGACGATGAAGAGCGTGAAGGTGAAGTGCGACACAATCGTGTCGCCGGTGCTCGCGTCGAAGACCTGCGGCCGCTGGATCTGATAAGAACGCGGGGGCATGGAAGGCAAGCCTCGCGTCCGTTTCGCGCCGTCCCCGACCGGATACCTCCACATTGGTGGCGTTCGCACCGCGCTCTTCAACTGGCTGTGGGCGCGCAAGAACGGCGGCGCGTTCGTACTCCGGATCGAGGATACGGATCAGGAGCGCTCCACGGACGAGAGCCGCAAGATCATCTTCGAGTCGCTCGACTGGCTCGGCATCGACTGGGACGAGGGCCCCCAAAAGGGCGGCGCGCACGGTCCGTACACGCAGATGGAGCGACTCGGCCTCTACAAGGAGTGGAGCGAGAAGCTCATCGCGAAGGGCCACGCGTATCGCTGTTACTGCACGAAAGAGGAGCTCGAGGCGCAGCGCGAGGCCCTGAAGAAGAAGGATCCGAAGGCGCAGTTCAAGTACCCGGGGACGTGTCGCGATCGCAAGGACACGCCCGAGCTGCCGTTCGTCGTCCGCTTCAAGGCGCCCACCACGGGCAGCGTCACGTACGTGGACAAGGTCTTCGGCGAGATCGTCACCCCGAACATCGAGAACCAGGATTTCGTGCTGCTCCGGAAGGACGGCGTGCCGCTCTACAACTTCGGCGCGGTCGTGGATGACATCTCGATGGGCATCACGCTGGTCGCGCGCGGTCGCGATCACATGATCAACACGCCGCCTCAGATCCTGCTCTATGAGGCGTTCGACGCGAAGGTGCCCCAGTTCGCGCACCTGCCGATGATGCTCGCGCCGAGCGGCGAGAAGCTCTCCAAGCGCCATGGCGCGGTCAGCGTCTTCGAGTACCGCGACACCGGGTACACCCCCGCGGCCGTGCTTAACTACCTCGCGCGCTTCGGCTGGTCGCACGGCGATCAGGAGGTCTTCTCCAAGAAAGATCTCATCGACTCGTTCGGGTGGGAGGCGTGCGGTCGCGGCGACGGAAAGTTCGACGCGAAGAAGTTCCTCGCCATCCAGCACGAGCACCTGAAGTCGCCCGCGCTCACCCCGGACGACGAGTACGTGTCTCGCGTCACGCCGTTCGTGACCGCGCGTGGTGTGACGCCGAACGAGAAGACGATCCGCGCGGCGCTACCGCTGATCCGCGAGCGCGCGCGCACGCTGCTCGAGGCGGCCGACGCGCTGGATTACTTCCTGCGCGACGTGCCGATCGTGGACGAGAAGGCGGCGCAGAAGTTCCTGAACGCGGAGGCTGCGCCGCGGCTCTCGAAGCTCGCGGAGACGCTCGCAGCAGAAGCGTCGTGGACGAAGGACGCGCTCGATCAGAAGACGCAGGCGTTCCTCGTCGCGGAGGGCATCGAGATCAAGCACGTGGCGCAGGCAGCGCGCGTCGCGCTGTCGGGTCGCTCGGCGACGCCAGGGCTCTTCGAGGTGATGGAGGTGCTCGGTCGCGACGTGTCGCTCGCGCGCCTGCGCAAGGGCGCAGAGGCCGCATCGAAGGCCGCACCCGCGCCTCCCGCACCGACGACCGGGGCTAGCTGAGCGTGTTCTTCCGTCCTCACGAGCTCCCGCTTCGGGCCATGAACCTCACGCCGCCGGAGCCCACGGGCTTCGCCGCATTCCTCGAGACCGCGAAGCCCCTCATCCCGATCCCGGCGATGCTCGTGGTGTTGCCGGTCGTGTGGCTCTTCTTCCGCGACACGTGGCGCGAGCTCGACGAGGACGCTCACCGTCATCGCGCGGAGATCCTGGCGCGCGGCAAGGCGGACCTGCGCCCGTTCGTGGCGCTCGTCATCGCCGCGCTCGTCCTCACGATGCAGGAGTACTACGGCGGCCGCATCTTCTTCGACAAGTCGGTGCGTCCGCTGCTCCTCGCGAACGAGATGGAGCATCCGGGCCGCTGGGGCCTCGTCCACTTCGACGAGCTCTGGGGCTACGGCTGGTGGGCTGGCACGCGCATCTTCGGCTACGTGCTTCCGTTCGGGCTCTGGAAGATCTTCTTCCCGAAGGACTCGCTCCTGGACCTGGGGCTGCGCGTGAAGGGCTTCTTCGGCCACGCGTGGATCTACGGGCTGTTCCTAGCGGTGGTGCTGCCCGCGATGCTCGTGGTGTCGCGCAGCCCGGACTTCGGCGGCTACTACCCATTCTACAAGGCGTCGTCGCGCAGCTGGGGGGACTTCCTCATCTGGGAGGCGATGTACTTCGCGCAGTTCCTCGCGCTCGAGATGTTCTTCCGCGGGTGGTGGCTGGGCGTCCTGCGAAAGAGCTTCGGCTCGGGCGCCATCTTCGCGATGGCCGTGCCGTACTGCATGATCCACTACGGAAAGCCCTACCTCGAGGCATGCGGCGCGATCATCGCGGGGATCGCGCTGGGTTCGCTGTCGATGAAGACGAAGAGCATCTACCAGGGCTTCCTGGTCCACATCACGGTCGCCGCGCTGATGGATTGGCTATCGCTCTCGCATCGGATGGCGCTGCCCACGCGCATGTGGCCGCTGTTTCCGTAGCCCAATCCATCCGCTATCTTCGTCGCCGTGAGCTCTGCGCCTGCTTCTCCGTTCGTCCCTGCGCTGCAGAAGAAGGAGGCGCGGCCGATCGGTGCGATCGTGTTCTTGTGGTTGATCTTCCTGTGGCCCATCGGCTCATGCGGATCCATGGGCGGCATGCGCTTGCGACAGGCCACGGCGCCCGTGGTCGCGGTCGACGCGCCCGCGAAGCTCGCATCGGTGCCGCTGGGAAAATTCGTATCCGCGGACGTCCGACCGACGACGCTGTCGAAGGGGGAGTTTCCCATCGGCAACCAGCGGATGGCCGTGGCCGATGGCTACGAGTCGTTCGGTGTCGCGGACGCGCGCGACGTCATCATCATCGCGAACACCGACCTCAGCGCGCTCGAGCATCGTGGTGTCGTGAAAGTGGAAGGGCAGATGTGCGACGGCGACGCGGTGCTTGTCTGTCAGGTTCCCGCGGAGCTCGGCAGATACGTCGGGTACGTGGAGAAGGAGCGCAAGGTCCCCATCCACGTGCTCCTCGCAAGCGCGAAGCCGCACGGCATGATCTGGGAGGCGTGTATTGGCCTCGGCACCGCGTGGATGGTGTTCCTGCTCGGCCTCGTCGCGACGTGGCAAGTCCTGCGTGCTTCGCGGACACCCGGCGCGCTAGCGTTCGAGAAGCCGGTCACGCTGCCTGCGGGGCCCGAAGCGATTCGCGCGAAGCTCCGCGCGCAGGCGGGCCCGATGTGTCGCGTTGCGCACGACGACGCGGAGCTGTTCGTCTTGCTCGTGGGCAAGAGCATGGGTCAGGCGCGGCTCATGGGCGCGCGCGAGCCCACCGACATCCCACTGCGCGTGGACGTGATGCTCGGGGCCACCGACGCATACCGAGGCAGCGCAGCGCACGTGCGCATCTTCGCCTTGTTTGGCTCACCGAAGTCGCAAGTCCTCGCGCCCGCCGCGCAGCTGGCAGTGCAGAGAGCCTCCGCATGGATCGTTGGCCTCTGCGAGACCCCGTGACCCCCGCGCGACTCACCACGGCTCTCGCGCGACTCACCGCGGCCCCGTCGTCACGGAAGTGAGAACAGGCGGCGCGCGTTCTCTGTCGAGATCGTGGCCAGGTCTTCTGGCGTCTCGCCGCGCGCGCGGGCGACCGTGGCGGCCACATGCTTCACGAAGCAGGGCTCGTTGCGGCGGCGTGCCTTGTCCAGGTCGCGTGGGAAGAGATAGGGCGCGTCCGTCTCGACCATGATGCGATTCCTCGGGATCGTCTTCACCAGATCGAAGAGGTGGCGGCCGCGGCGTTCGTCGCAGATCCATCCGGTGATGCCGATGTGGAGATCCATCTCGAGGTAACGCGCGAGCGCGCTCGCGTCGCCCGTGAAGCAGTGCACGACAGCCCCGACGAGCTTCGGGCGATGCCGCGCGAGGATCTCGGCGAACGCGTCCGTGGCGTCGCGCTCGTGCAGGAATACGGGCTTCTTCACGCTGGCGGCTAGCGCGAGCTGCGCCTCGAAGCACGCCAGCTGGTCCTTCTTTTCGGAGAAGTTGCGGTTGAAATCCAGGCCGCACTCACCGACCGCGACGACGTCGTCGTGCACCAGCAGCTCGCCGAGCGAGCGCATGGCCAGCTCTCCGTGCGTGCTCGCATGGTGCGGGTGGATGCCGGCGGTGGAGAAGAGCTTCACCGGGCCGTGCAATCGCCGATCACTCGTGATGCGGCGTGCGTGCGCGGAGAGCTCCACGCTGGTGCCGGTGATGAGCAGGCGCGTGACACCCGCATCGTGTGCGCGCGCCAGCACCTCCTTCGTGTCCCCCGCGAACGCGCGGTTCGTGAGGTTCGCTCCGATGTCCGTGAGCTCGCTCATGATGCCACCAGCTCTTCGCTCTTCGGCACGAGCGCGCTCTCGTGAGCCAGCGTTGTCCGCTCCGCGATCAGTGCGGCCCACGCCTTCGCGTCCCAGTCGCTCCCCGGCGACAGCCCGCGCGGCGCCTTCTGCACATGCAGCCGGCCGCGCGCGAACGCGACCGTCACGTACAGCTCCGTGGCCTTCTTTCGCAGGAACATGTGGCGACGCTGCTCGTCTGCCATCGGCCCTGCCCAGCGTGTGCGGAGCACGCGCTTCAATTCTCGAATCTCTCTCTCCACGTCTCTGATGCAATCAACAAAACTATCCATTTCAATCTCCATTCGTTGTTCGGTTTCCGAAGCACGAATGAGAGACCGGCGGGCCGCGTGCGCGGGCGAGCGCGCGACTGCGACGATGTTGGCTGGGACGACGCTGGTAGCTGGGGCTCGAGTCGAACGAGCTTCTCCGGGAGGCTATCCCGGCGCAGGGACCGTTCCTACGACCCCGCAAAAACGAGTACGGCGAGTACGGCGAGTATGACGAGTGAGCAGAGTACTCACGGGAGCGACGGGAGAGAGCCGAGAGAGCCGAGAGAGCGGAAGACGGAACGACCAGCGAACGATCGCCCGGAAAACCCGGCCTCTCGTCGCGCTTGTCGCGCTTGTTCTGTGGAAGCGAATGTCTACGTTTCTGAGCCCAACACCTGTCCTGTGCGAATCACTTCTGCTCCGAAGCTTTGCATGGAGTCGCGCCTTGTCAAGGCGTCGGGCCTGTCACGCGGGAGGCGGACGCGAGTCAGCGCGCGTGCGCGGCGGGGCAGGGGCGCCGAGCGCGACGAGCAGGTGCTCGAACATGCGCGCGCGCGTCTTGTTGCGCGGTGAGCGCTCGTACACGCGACAGAGATGCGTGAGCGCGGCAAGGGCGGCGGCCTTGTTGTTGCCACCCCAGCCCTCGCTTGCGAGCCTTCTCCACATCAGCTGTTCGAGCGCGCGCGGCCTGCGTAGAAGACCCTTGGCTGCGCGCTCCACCAGGTCGACGGAGCTTGGGTTCGCGCGCATCGCCCGCGTGTAGTAGCCCACCGCGCCGGTCGTGCGTCCCACCGCGCCTGCGCATGCGTCGCCGGCCTCGGCCAGCGCGAGGGCGCGTTCCTCGTCGGTCTTCGCGGCGTCGATCTTCTTCCGCGCCTCCGCGAGCGACCCGAGCGCCGCGCGGCTTCCCGCGAACATCGGGCGAAACCTGTATATTACATACAGTCCGAAGACCGTGGCGGCCGCGATGAGCTTCCAGTCCATGCGAGAGATCCGCTTACCACGGAATATGCGGGCGAGGACGGGTGTCTGGAAGTTGCGGGACGCCGGGGTTTCCGGCACCATCGGAACCGAATGAAGCGTGCTCTGCGAATCGTGCTCGGCGTCGTCGCCCTTGCCGCCTTCTTGGTGGTGGTGCCGTCGGGTGCGCGCGCCGACATCTATCAGTGGGTGGATGCGGACGGCGTGGTGCACTTCACCAACAAGACGTCGACCGACCCACGGGCGAAGCTCTATCTCAAGTCCGCGACACCGACGCCCGCCCCCGGAGCGCCCGGAGCGTCTGCACCATCGGGCGCGCCGCTGTGGACGCCGCAGCGGGACCCCTCGCGGTACACGCGCTTCGACGAGTGGATCCGCCAGGCCGCAGCTCTCTACCAGCTCCCCGAGCAGCTCGTTCGTGCAGTCATCAAGGTCGAGAGCGACTACGAGCCTCGCGCTGTCAGCTCCGCGGGTGCGCGCGGCCTCATGCAGCTCATGCCGCAGACTGCGGACCGTCTGCAGGTGAAGGACATCAACGACCCGCGCGAGAACATCTTCGGCGGCGTGCGCTACCTGCGCATCCTCGCGAACACGTTCAACGGCGATCTCGAGCTCACCGTGGCCGCCTACAACGCAGGCGAAGAGTCCGTGATGAAGTACGGCGGCATCCCGCCCTACGCCGAGACGCGCAACTACGTGGTGAAGGTCACCAAGTTCTACCGCCGCTATCGCATGATCGCGGACCCGGCAGAGGCCAGCCTCCCGGCCCCCGACGGCCAGTGAGCGCGCGCTGCTCAGCGGCGACGAAGCACGGCGCGCTGCTCGCGCTCACGACGCTGGTCGTGGGCGTGCTCGTGACGATCTCCGAAGAGACGCCGTGCGCCGCGTATCCGCCGCCGCTCGAGCTGCAAGAGGTCGCGGACACGGGCTCCATGCCGAAGGGCGTGATCATCTCGCCCGACGGGGACAAGATCTACGTCACCAACTTCGGCCAGGCGAACGGCAAGAACGTAAGCGTGTATGATGCACATACCCTGGCGCCGCAGGGGACGCTCGTGGTGCCGGGCAATGTCGTGGAGAGCCTGCTCTCCACGGACGGCAAGACGCTCTACGTGAGCAACTTCGAGAAGAACGTCGTCCAGTTCCTCGACATCGAGAAGAAGCGGATCGTGCGCGAGGTGAAGACCGGCGCGCACCCCAAGATCCTCGCGCTCACGCACGACGGCAACACGCTCTTCGCGGCGAACTGGAACGGCAACTCCGTCACCCAGATCGACGTCCCCACCGGCAAGGTCGTGCGAACGCTCCCCGCTGGCGCGCAGCCGCGCGGCATGGTCGCGTCGACCGACGGGCATCTCTACATCGCGAACTTCAACGGCGAGTCGATCGACATCTACTACGGCGCTGAATACAAGGAGCACAAGCGCATCAGCGCGTGCCGCATCCCGCGCCACCTGGTGCTGTCACCGGACGAGAAGACGCTCTACATCAGCTGCTACCACGACAGCATGCTGCACGCGCTCGACACGTCGTCGCTCGAGATCGTCCACACGGCGCACATCGGCAGCTCACCGAAGAGCATCGACGTCTCGCCCGACGGCCGATACGTGTATTCTGCAGATTATGGCGCGCAGACGAACAGCGTCTCCGTGGTGGACACGACGGACTGGACCGCCCGCGTGTATCCAATCCCCGGCATGGACCACGGCAGCGGTATCGCCGTCACGAAGGACGGACAGCACGCCTACGTGACCGGCTGGTACGACAACCACGTCTACCTCGTGGGCTTCGAAGGCACGGGCGGCCACCCGGACGCCGCGCTCGCGAAGGTCCAGGGCTGGATCCGCCGCCCGAAGCACGACTAGAGCTAGTGCTTGAAGACGATCACGTCGTCCACGAGGAAGCAGGTGCCTACAGGGTTGGCCTGGAGGCTCGCCACCAGCTGTGCGCCGCTGTCGACTTGCACGAGGGTCGTCGTCGAGACCTGGAGCCAGCCGTCCGCGGTGACTCCGCCGCTGCCGGCCACAGCCGTGCCCTGCTGAACCTGCTGGTTCTTGGATCCGCTCACGTCGATCCTGGTTCCGGTCGTGGTCGGCACTCCGGCGTCCGTCAGGGCCCGCACCCATGCTCGCATCTCGTAGGTCGCGCCCAACTCAGCGCCTGCCACGTACTGATAGAGCCTGTACGGCCCGGCGTCCGTGTCGCTGCAGACACGGCACGCATGCCCGCCGTCGCGGGCCTCCAGATCGTCCGTTGCGCTGGCAGCAACGGGCGTCCAGGCAGTGCACCCCTGCTCGAAGTCACCGTTCACGGCCAGGTTGGTCACGCCTGCCTCCATCGCATTGCCGCCGCCACCGTCGCCGAGAACGCCCCCATCGGCGCTACCCGCGATGTCGCGGCCCGAAAACGACGAGCACGCGCTGGCGATGCCCAGTGAGCACACAACGATCACGAGAGCGATGCGCGCACGAGAGTCGCGGAAGACCATCTTTGCAGCGTACGCCTAGCCGCCGCGCATGGCTACAACCAAAGAAACCCGGGCGGCCCTGAGGGCAGGGAAGAACCCGCCGATGAGGCCCATCATGAGCGCGAAGAAGAGTGCGCGGAAGATGATCGCGGGTGTCGGCTCGAACGTGAAGACGATCTCCGACCAGCTCTGGAAATTCATCATGGAGAATTTCACGAACTGCATTCCCATGGCCGCCAGCGCGCCGACACCTCCGCCAAAGAGCGCGAGGATGACCGACTCCAGGAGGAACGAGACGAGGATGCTGCTGCGAGAGAAGCCGAGCGCGCGCAGCGTTCCGATCTCTCGCTGACGGTTCGCGACCGCCGCATACATCGTGATCATGGCGCCGATCATGGCGCCGATGGAGAAGAAGAACGAGATGACTCCGCCGAGCGCGCCGACGAAGATGGACGTGCCCTCGGACTGCTTGTCGAAGTACTCCGTGTCGCGCATGGCGAGGAAGCCGAACTGCTTGTCGCTCTCCATGCTCGCGCGGAAGCCGTCGTACTTGTCGGGAGACTCCAGCCGCACGCGGACCGACGACACCATGCCGGGGCGGGAGTACGCCGCTCGCAGCGTGTCCACGTCGACCCAGATCTCCGACTCGTAGGACGAGCCGTTCGCCGCGAACACGCCGACGACGGTGACGGGCCGGTTCTTGCGCAGGTCGAATGTGTTCCCGAGGTCCGTGCCCTTGAAGCGACCGCGGATGCGCTGTCCCACGATGACCTCGTCCTTGCCGGGAGCAGGAGCGCGCCCGTCGACGATCGTGACCTCGGGACGGAACTGCATGGCGTTCGCAGGGACGCCGCGGATCTGCACGTTCGTCACGCCGGCCGCGCCGATCTTCTCCATCGCGCGGACGACGATGATCTCGCCCACGCCGATGGGCGCGTTCTTGCCGTCCTTCTTCACGCCGGGCGTGCCCATGATCGTGTTGATGGCGCCGATGTCGATCACGCTGCCGAGCTCGTTGTCGCTGCCCTTTCGGAGCACGACGGCGACGTCGGACTGGCCGGAGACCGACAGCGTCTTCTTGATGCCGTTCGCGAGCATGAGCGCCGATGCGAGCACGAACACCACGAGCGCGATGCCGAGCGCGGTGGCGATGGTGGTGGTCTTGCGGACCGCGAGGCTCCGCACGTTGTAGCGAATCGGAATCATGCGACCCTCCGGAGGGCGTCGACGACCTTCAATGTGGATGCGCGGTATGCGGGGATTGCCGCTGCGCCCACTCCGAGGACGAGCGACGCGATGATGGCGCTCGTGGTGACGTTCGGCTCGACCGAGAAGTTCGGGAAGAAGTTCCCCATGTTCTCCTCGAGCCACTTGCCCATGCCCAGGTTGATGAACGGATACGCGATCGCGATCCCGACGGCGCCGCCGACGCCCGCGAGGAGCGCTGACTCACCGAGCACGAAGCCCGCGAGGTGACCGCCCGTGAAGCCGATAGCGCGGAGCACGCCGTATTCGTTCGTGCGCTCACGCACTCCCATGGCGATGGTGTTCCCGAGGATCAGCGCCATGATCGCGAGGATGACGACCGAGATGATGTCGATCGCCGAGAGGACCGCGGAGAACGACGCGAGAAAAGAAGCGTTGAACGCGTGCTCGTCCTGGCTCTCCGTCTGGATCTCCTGATCTGCGAAGGCCTTGTCGAGCGCAACGCTCACTTCAGCCGATGCCTTGGGATTGTCCACGCGGCTGACGATCCAGCCCACGTTCGCGTCCTGGCCTTGCTGGCGCCTTTGCACGTTCGGATCGTTCGCGAGGTAGTCCCAGCGGAACATGAAGCTGGAGCGATCGATGGCCTTGGACTTGGACGTGTAGATGCCGTCGATGTGAAACTCCCAGTCGCCTTCGCGGGCGAAGATGCCGGACGTCAGCGTGACCTTGTCGCCGACCTTCCAGCCCATCTTCTTCGCGAGCAGGTCGCCGACGATGGCGCCCTGCGGGTCGTGCTGGAAGACGTCCATCTGGTCCTTCGGCACGTCCATGTCGTCGTAGACGACGAAGTATGTCGTGTGATCCACCGCGAACGCCGCGAAGAACTCGCGATCGTGCTTGGGGTCCTTGCCGCCGAACCAGTTCGAGTAGGTCACGGTCTTCACGTGGGGCGTGGCCTTGACCTGGTCGACGTAGCGCTTCGGCAGCGGCATGACGAACGTGATCTTGTTGCGCGTCACCACGCGATCCTTCGCCGCGTAGTCCGCGCCGGAGGTCCACGCGGAGATGATGGTACGCAGCATCATGAACGTGAGCACCGCGACTGCGACGCCCATCACCGTCAACACCGCGCGGAACTTGTTCCGGAGGACGTTCTTGGCGGCGAGCGATACGAGCGTCACCGGAGTGCTCCCTTGTCGAGGCGCAGCTGCACGGTCGCGCGCTCCGCGGCGGCGGGATCGTGCGTGACCATGATGATGGTCTTCCCGAGCTCCTTGTTCAGCTTCTCGAGCAGGTCGAGGATGTCGTCGGCCGCCTGACGATCGAGATCGCCCGTGGGCTCGTCGGCGACGATGAGCGCCGGGTCGTTGACGATCGCGCGTGCGATCGCGACGCGTTGCTCCTGACCACCAGAGAGCTGTCGCGGGTAGTGGCTGCTGCGGTCCTCGAGACCGACGACACGGAGCGCGGTCTGCGCTCGCTTTCGCCGCTCGCTCGACGGCACGTTGGTGAGCAGGAGCGGGAGCTCCACGTTCTCGACCGCGGTCAGCACTGGCAGCAGGTTGTACGACTGGAAGATGAAGCCGACCGTGTCCGCGCGCCATCGTGCGAGCGCGCTGTCACCGAGCTGCTCGAGCCGCTTGCCGGCGATCTCGATCGTGCCGGACGTGGGCTTGTCGAGACCGGCGAGCAGGTTGAGCAGCGTCGACTTGCCCGAGCCCGACGGGCCCATCAAGGCTTCGAACGAGCCCTTCGCGATCGCGAGATCCAGGTTCTGGAGGACCTTGAGAGTCTCGCCGCCGCGCTCGTACGATTTGCTCACGCCCTTGAGGCTGATGAGCGGCTGCTCCGGGCCGGCGCGGTACGGTGCGTCGCCCTTGTCCTTGGCCTTCTCCTTTGCCTCGGGCTCCTTCGGCTCGGACTTCTCCGCGGATTTCTCCTCCGTCTTCGCCTCGGTCTTCTTCTTGTCGGCGTCTGCCCCGGCGGGGATTGCTTCCTCGGTCATCAGTCGGTCCTTTCTTTCACGGGCTGCCCGTCGGCGAGCGAGGGCAATGGATCTCGGACGAGGCGCGTGCCGGGCGTCGGGCCCTCCACCTCCTCGAAGCCACTTCCGAACTTCGGGCCCAGGGTGACCTGCACCATGCGCACCTTGCCGCCGTCCACGACGAAGACGTGCTTCACGCCTCCGCGGTCGGCGATGGCGTTCTCGGGAATGATCTTCTTCGGCGGGACCTTGAGCTCCGCCGCGTCGAGCGCCTTCGCGAGGAAGCTCACGCGCGCCGCCATTTCGGGCAGCACCGCCTGCGCGTCGTCTGCAAAGCGCACGCGCACGGTGCCCGTCGCCTTTGCGCGATTGAGCTTGGGGTTCACGTCGACCACGTTGCCGCGGTAGCGCTTGTCCGGATACGCATCGAGGACGATCTCCGTGGGACCGTCGCGCTTCACGATCGAGAGGCGCGCCTCGGGAACGTCGGTCTCGACCATGAGGCTCGCAAAGTCCGCGAGCTCCAGGAGCTCCGTGTTCGGACCCACGACGTCACCGACCTGCGCGGGCTTCGTGGTCACCGTCCCGTCGATGGGCGCGGGGATGGTCATGTTGCCCAGGTTGACGGTGAGCGAGTCCACCTCGGCCTGGGCTGCCCGCGCCTCCGCATCACCTGCCTGGGCCTCAGCGTCTGCCGCATTGGCGTCTGCGTCCGCCGCCGTGACCTGCGCGTCCGCGGACTTCAGCTTCATCGCGAGGTCGTCCGCCGTCGCCTGTGACACGGCGCCGCTCTGCGCGAGCTTCTGTTCGCGCTGGTGCTGCGTGCTCACCTCCGCCGCGTTCGCGCGTGAGGTCTGTGCCCTGGCGCGCGCGGTCATCGCACGCGCACGCGCCGCCTGTGCGCGGGCATGTGCAGTCTGCACGCGTGCCTGTGCGGCGGCCACCGCGCTCTTCTGATCGGCGGGATCCAGCTTGAAGAGGATGTCGCCGGCCTTCACCTTGTCGCCCTGCTTCGCGTTCACCGCAGCGATGCGGCCCACCAGCTTCGCGCCGACCTTCACCACGGTCTGCTGGGACCACGTAGCCGGTCGACGTGAGATCGATCGACGCTTGCGCCGGCGACACGAGGCTGACCTCGGTGGTGCTGATCTCCGTCTTCCAGAGCTTTGCCTGCGCGATCGGTATGCCAATGGCTGCTGCACCCGCGAGCGCGCCCACGATGACGAGCGCGATGACGACGCGGCCCCACTTGAAGGAGCTCGGAGGCGGTTCTTCGCGGGAAATTCGCAGCGAGGCGAGATCAGAGGAGAGGCGGTCGTTCATCGGGCCCGTGGGTGGGCACGCAGGTTAGCCGACCAGGTCCCGATGTGGAACTCAGCTCTTCGCGATCTTCGCGACCAGCTCTTCGGTCTCTTCGGTCGCCTCTTCCCGCATGTCCAGCTCCGAGAGCGCCAGGTCGACGGGGTCCTCGAGCTCCGTCTTCACCCGCACGTTGCGGTCGGTGCGTGTGGTGAGTGGGATCACGCGCAGGGCCGCCAAGATGCGCTCCATGCCTGCGTTCGCGGCCCGGAGATCCGCCTCGAGCTTGTCGTGCTCCTTGAGCTCGCGCTCGATGACGTGGAGCACCTCCTTCGCCTCGTCGCCGCTGCCCGCGAGCTCACGCTGCTTGTGAAGGAGTGCGTTCTTGTCCAGCGTGGCGAGCCGCGTCTCGAGCGTGACCCGCGTGCGCTCGAGGTGCTCCGCGCGCTCCACCAGTGCCTTCACCTTCTTCTTGAGCTCCTTCAGCGTGACGTCGTCGCCGGTCGCGTGGTCCGCCTTCTTCGCCGCTGCGCGAACCTGGGCGATCTTGGTGCTCTTGCGCGCGCGCATGACGGACGCCGCAAGCCACGAGAGGAGCAGGAGCCCACCGGTCGCGGACAGGTACGAGAGGAAATGCGAGGGAGTCTCCACGGCGAGCGACGGACCCGCGGGGACGTTGGCTTCCATCGAGCCTGTGAGCGTCTTCGCGAACTCTTCCTGCGTGAGCAGCCGCTCGAACGCCAGGTCCTTGCCGCGTGGCACGAGGCACGGCCCCGCGAGCCCCGCCGCGCTACACGCGGGTGCATCCATTCCAGAAGCGACGAGGTGCACGGTGTGCGTCTTCTCGTCGTACGAGGACACGCGCAGGCCCGCCCGGTCCGTCTCGTAGAAGCCGCCGGGACGCGTGGCAGGGCCCGTCTTGGTGGAGTCGGTGCGGTAGGCCGCATCGAACACGGTGCCGTCGAACGAGCTCCGCAGCGACCCCTGCACGACGACCTCGCCGCCGCGCGCCAGGTTCTGCACGCTGGTCGCGCTGCCCTTGCCCAGCGTCACGTGAGACACCGGCCCGTCCATGCCGATGCTCTTCGTCGGCCACATGAGGAACGCGCCGCCGAGGAGCGACACACCTGCGAGCGCGCCCAGGATCTTGATGCCGCGCCCGCTCTTCCTTCCCGTCATCTCAAGTAACCATACCCCGAACCGCGGAGCATGACCGCAAGAGGCAGAGCGTCGGCGATTTTCTGGTCCCCGTTCGTGGCAAGGGAGAGGCGAGCAAGGCGCAGACCCTCTTCACCGAGACGCGGCTCTTCGAGCGCCATCGAGGCGCGCTTCAGCAGCTCCGCGCGCTCGCGAAGGACCTCCGCGGCATACGCGCGGTTGCCGCGGTCGATCGCGTCGGCCGCCTTCAGGATCGCGTCGCCCGCGGCAAAGGCCTGCACCGTGGCGGCCACGCTGGCGTTCGTGGTGCTGGCGCTCTCCGCGTCGCTCTGCGCGTAGGTGGTGCGGATCGCGATCTCCTGCGTGACGTTCTTCTTCGCGATGCGGTCCTTGTACTTGATCTCCACGCTGCCGATGGTCGCCTCGCCCACGCCCTCGGGCACCTCGACGGTGACGAGCATGGCGTGACGGTCGTCGCGCGAGAACGACGGCATGAAGAAGCGCATGCCGCCCTCTGCGTCCGTCAGGCGATCCTTCTTGATGTTGTCGCGCTTGGCGACCTGCGTATCGACGACGATCTCCTGCTGGCGAACCAGCGCGGCCTCCGCCTTGTCGAGCACGTGCGAGCCGAAGATCTTGCGCGGCGTGACCTCGGGTCGCAGGCGGAGGCGAACCTCCACGGCCTGAGCGACGGGCACGAGGCGCGCGTCCATCTCGCGGTTCAGCGCCGGTGCGATCTGCGTGGAGTCCGCGAGGTAGTAGTAGCCGCCGGCGCCCTGGTCCGCGACGCTCGACATGATCTGTGCGTCGAAGTCCGCGCCCAGGCCAAAGCTCGACGTCTGGATGCCGTCCTGGAACGCCTTCGCGCTGCGGCGGGCGATGCTTCCGGCGTCCGTGTCGCCTGCGTTCGCGTGACCGTCGGACAGGAACATCACGATCTTGACCGCGTCCGGGTTGATGCCGGTCGTGTGCGCAAGCTTGTATCCTGCATCCAATCCGGAGCTGATGTTCGTTCCGCCCTCCGCCTGGATCCTGTGGATGGAGTCGACGATGCGATCACGGCGTGACACCGCGGAGCCGTCCTCCACCAGGACCTGCGCGTCGTCGGAGAAGATCACCATGGAGAAGTCGTCCTGCGGCTCCAGGCGCTTCACCAGCGTCTCGGCGGCCTGCTTCGCGTTCTCGATCGCCATGCCCTGCATGGAGCCTGAGATGTCCAGGACCAGGTGCACCGAGAGGGGCGCGCGCGCCGGCATCACGTCGGAGCTCTTCATCGCGATGCGGAGATTCACGAGCCCGCCGGACGGCGCGAGCTGCCCGCGCTCCGTCTCCACCGAGAACGCCATCGCGCTGCCTGCCGGGACCGCGAGCGACGGCGCATAGCGACCGCCGAAGTCACCGACGAGATCCTTGTATGTCGTCGGGATGCTGCCCTTCGTCACCGCAGCGTCGAACGCGGCGATCGCAGCGCCACCAGGGCGATACGTGGTCGCGTAGCGCGCGTTGCGATCCAGCGTGACGACCGGCGGCGCAGGAGGCGCAGGCACGTCGACCGGACGCGGGCCCACGACGCCCTGGCGCGGAGCGACGGCGATGGGCGCTCCACCGCCCTGCCCGCCGCGGGGGCGTGCGAGACCGTTGACCAGGCCCTTGTCCTCTTCCATCGCCTTCGCGGGCGACGGCGGAACGCTCTGCAGGAACGGCTTCAGATCCGCTTGTGGCGCGGCGGCTGCTGTGGCCGTAGACGGCTTGGAAGCTCCGGGCCCCGTGATGCCAAACGCCACTGCTGGTTGGCTCCAGGAGTCGTGGGCGCCAGACGCCGCGGCATGCGCGGGCTCTGCGGTGGGATCCTTGGCGTTCTGGCCCGCTTTTTCGCGCTTGCCGTCTGCGGCAACGGTGCCAGTGGCAGCGACGGTCGGCGCCTCCATCGCGCTGTTCGTGGCAGCGCGGTCGCTCTTGGAATCGCACGCGGCGAGCCCGATGACGATGGTCGAGAGCAGAAACGCAGAGCTCCGCTTGTTCATGAATCCTCCAGCGCCGGTGATCTCGGCTCGGTGTGGACGCGTCCGGCCCACCAAAGTTCCATTCTTCCGAGGGTTGCCTATGCTTTCTCAACGCATGCGGCTCGTCTACACGGAGAACGTCCACTCGTTGACCTTGCCTCCAGGGCACAAATTTCCCCTGGGAAAATACGACAGGATCCACGCAGAGCTGAGCGCCGACCACGACGATCTCCTCACGCTCGGAGCGCCGCGACCACGGACGACGTGAGTCTCTTTCACGATCGCGGCTACGTGGCGGATGTAAGGCGAGGTACGCTCGCACCGGTCGCTGTTCGTCGCCTCGGCTTCCGTGGGCGCCTCTCGTCGTCACGCTCGGAGGCGGATACGGTCGGGACATCGAACGAACGGTGCGCGCCCACGTCGATGTCTATCGTGGGCTCGTGTCAGCGTTCAGCTGAGGGCACATGAGCGACAGAACACTCGGAATCGACGCGTACCAGCTCACCACGCTCGTCGCGCACGCGGACGCCGGCCGGCTGCGCCACGACGCGACCATGGCGTTCTTCTTCCGGCGCATGCCGCAGGCGCGACGCTATGTCGTCTTCTGCGGGCTGCCGCAGATCGCCGCCATGGCGAAGGACATGCAGTTCGACGAGGCGGAGCTCGATGCGCTGCTCGCGCACCCGATGCTCGGTCCCGCGCTCGCAAAGCGGCCCGAGATCGTCGCGTCGCTGCGCGAGCTGCGCCAGTTCCACGGTGACGTCGATGCGATGGAGGAGGGGACGCTCGCGTTTGCCGGACCCGCGATCGACGAAGGCGGCGCAGAGGTCCTCATCGGTGGCGCCCGCCTCACGCTCTACACGCCCATGCTGCAGGTCAAGACGGACATGCTCCGCGCCAAGCTGATCGAGACGCCATGGCTCGGCATCGTCAACTATCTCTGCATGGTCGCCTCCAAGGCCGCGCGCGTGGTGACGGCAGCGAACGGAAAGCCCGTGATGGAGTTCGGTCAGCGTCGCACGCATCCCGCGGCGGCGCTCGACGCTTCGTATGCGGCGTACATCGCCGGTGCCACCGCTACGTCCAATCTTGCCGCGTTCGTGCGCTACGGCATCCCGGCGACGGGCACGATGGACCACTTCGCCGTCATGGCCTCCGAGCAGCCCGGGCAGAGCAAGAATGATGCAGAATGCAGCTTCTTTTCCGCGTTCGCCGCCTCTTTTCCAGGCGCGGCGTCGCTGCTCGTGGACACCTACGACACGGACCGCGGAATCAAGAACGCCGTCGTTGCGACCGACAGGAAGCTCACGGGGATTCGCATCGACAGCAACGTGAATCGCGAGACGCTCACGCACGCGCGCAAGCTGCTCTCGGACCTGGGCGCGCCGCACGCGAAGATCTTCGTGTCCGACGGTCTCGACGAGCACAAGGTCCGCGACCTCAGCGACCTCGCGGATGGCTTCGGCGTTGGCGAGAACATCACGTGCTCGCCCGACGCGGCAACGGGCATCGGGGCCGTCGCGAAGCTGGTGATGAATGGCTACGGCGCGATCACGATGAAGCTCGCGAAGGGCTCCGGCAAGGCAACGCTTCCGGGGCGCCTGCAGGTGTATCGCTTCGATGATCATGATCTGGTCGCGCTCGAGAGCGAGCCCCCGAGGACCGGTGGCAAGCCGCTCCTCTCCCCGTTCTGGCGTGGTGGAGAGTGCGTCCGCAAGCCCTTGCCGATCGCCGACACCCGCGCCTATGTCCGGTCTCAGATATCTGCGCTCCCGGAGGAGCTATCCCGCATAGACCCCATCTCTCGTGACGACTCCGCGCCCGCCGGACGGCGATTGCTGGTCATCTCGGACACGCTTCGCGCTAGCGTCGAGCGCCTCGCAAAAGAGGCCGTACAATGAGGCTCGCCCGTTTCGCCATCGCCAACGTCGACACCACAGTCGGCGCCATGAAGAGCAACGTAGACCGCGCGGTCACGCTGGCCCGTGAGGCCGCCGCGCAGGGCGCAACGCTGGTCGCGTTTCCGGAGCAGCTCATCGGCGGCTACGCGGCAGAGGACCTGGTGCAGTGGCGCGCGTTCGTCGCGTCGCAGTGGACGGAGCTCCTTCGGTTCGCGCGGCTCACCTCGCACCTGGGCGCGGCGCTCTGCGTGGGCGTTTCCGTGGCGCGCGGAAGCAACGTCTACAACTGCGCCGCGCTGGTGTATCGCGGAAGCATCATCGGCCTGGTCCCGAAGGAGAAGCTGCCCGCGTACAACGTCTTCTACGAGTCGCGCACGCTCACGCGTGGGCTGCCCGGCGTGAGGGACGAGGTACACGGCGTGCCCTTCGGCGACCTCGTGTTCGATCTTGATTTCGGCTGTCTCGCGCTCGAGGTGTGCGAGGACGTGTGGTCGCCGGACGGGCCGATGCGTCGCCGCGCGTATGCAGGCGCAGAGATCGTCGTGAACCTGTCCGCGTCGCCGTTCCGCCTGGGCGTGCTCGCCACCCGCCGCGAGATGCTGTGCACGCGTGCGGGCGACAACCAGGCGACCATCGTGTACGCAAACCTGATCGGCGCAAACGACGGCCTGGTCTTCGACGGCGGTGGCTTCGTCACGCAGAACGGACGCTTGCTCCTCGACGCGCCGCGCTTCCGTGAGGGCGTGTCCCTGGTCACCGTGGATCTGGACAGAACCACCCGCCTCCGCACGGAGAACACGACGTGGCGGCTGGACCAGGAGGCGTTCGTGATGTCCGGCCCCGCGGTGCACCACGTCGGTGTGGAGCAGCCCACGAGCGGCCGCGACAAGCTCACGTACCCGGCGCCCGCGCACAAGAGCTACTTCCTGCCCGCGCCGTCCACGAGCACACGCTCGGTGCGCGATGAGTTCGCGGAGGACCTGCTCGACGTGCTCGCGCTCGGCATCGGCGACTACTTCGAGAAGACGGGCGCGTTCAAGACGATCGGCGTCGCGCTCTCCGGCGGTCGCGACAGCCTCTTGTGTCTCATCCTCGCGCGTCGCTGGATCGACCAGAAGTTCGCGAAGGAGGACAAGGCCGCGCGCGACGCGAAGGCGCGCTCGATCCTCCGCGCGTTCTTCATGCCTACGCGCTACTCGTCCGAGGAGACCAAGAAGGCCGCGGAGAAGACGGCCGAGGAGCTATGTGCAACGTTTGCGATCGTCTCCGTGGACGACGCCTTCCAGCGCGAGCTCGGCGAGATCGAGAAGATGCTGGTGCCTGGCGAGGTGGTCACGCCCGTGGCACGCCAGAACATGCAGGCGCGCGTGCGTGCGGCGCGCATGTGGACGTGGGCGAACAGCGCCACTGGCCTCTTCCTGCAGACCAGCAACATGAGCGAGAAGGCCGTGGGCTACGCCACCATCGGCGGCGACATGGAGGGCGCGCTCAGCGTGATCGCGAACGTGCCCAAGACCGTCGTGAACTTCCTGCTCGACTACTTGCTCGAGACCACGGGCTCCGAAGCGATCAAGCTCACGCTCAAGAAGCCCGCGTCCGCGGAGCTCGCCGACAACCAGGAAGACGAGCGCGAGCTCATGCCCTTCCCGGTCCTCGACGCATGCTTCGCGCTCTACGCCGGTGAGAAGATGTCCCCGGACGAGGTGGAGGAGGCGCTCGCCGCGACCTTCCCGGAGCACGACCCCGCGCAGATCGCCGCGTGGACGCGCAAGTTTGCCCGGCTCTTCACCATGTCGATCTACAAGTGGGTGCAGACACCGCTGTCGCTCCACGTCGGAAATCTCGATCTCGATCGCGAGCGCGCGCTCCAGTTGCCCGTCGTCCAGAAGACGGAATGGCAGTAGGCACGCGACGAACGCCGGGTCTGGCCGTACACTGACTGACAATGCGGTCTTTCCTTGGCTTCGCGCTCCTTTTGTCCGGCACGTATTTGCTGCTCTCCGCGTGCGGCGGCGCGATCAGACCCGCGACCGATGACGACGGCGGGGTCGATGATGGAGGTCTCCCCAGACTCTCCGACTCCGGAACCTTCACGGATGGGCCGCAGAAGCCGAACCCGCCGAGCAACATCTTTCCCGCGCCGCATGGGCCCTTGCCGCCCGTCACGTACAACGGCGGCCGCCTCCTCCTCGCGCCCAAGGTCGTCACCGTCACGTTCGATGGCGATGCGCAGCGCAGCATGATGGAGAGCTTCGGCGACAAGATCACCTCGACGGTATGGTGGGACGCGGTCGCCAGCGAGTACTGCGACAGCAGCGGCCAATGCATCGGACACGGCACGGGCGGCGTCTACGGTCACATCGCCACCGCGCCCGCGAGCAACTACACGGACTCCTCCCAGGGCGGCGCGACCTCGCTGCAGACGTACATCGACGCGCGCATCCAGGACGGCAGCATCCCGCCGCCCGAGGTGGACACTGTCTACATGATCTACCTGCCCAGCTCGACGACGATCAGCCTGGACGGCGCTCAGAGCTGCAGGGAGTTCGGCGGGTACCACAACGCGATGTCATCCACGCCGCCAGGCGGCGCCGCGCCCGTGAAGTTCGCGTATGCGATCCTCCCGCGCTGCTCCAACTCCAAGGGGGAGCTCACGTTCGCCGCAAGCCACGAGATCATCGAGGCCGCGACCGATCCGTACCTCTCGCCCAGCGCCGCAAGCTACGACGGCTTCGGGTCCGACTCCGACGCATGGGACACCGGTGGCGGTGAGGTCGGTGATCGCTGCGTCGACTTCTCCGGCATGGGCCAGGACAGCTACCAGGAGAGCGGCTTTCTGGTTCAGCGCTCGTGGAGCAACGCTGCGGCCAAGGCCAGCCATGATCCGTGCGTCCCCGCGCCGTCACCCGCGCAGCAGCCGTACTTCAACCTGGCCCCCAGCGGGCCCGACACGCTGGTCATGAAGGTCGGTGAGACGAAGACTCTGGAGCTGACCGCCTTCTCCGACGGCCCCACACCGGCGTTCAGTGTCGACGTGACAGAGACCACCCAGTTCTTCGGCGGCCAGAACGTCCTCGACCTGAGCCTGGATCAGATCACGCTTCAAAACGGCCAAAAAACTACGCTCACCGTCACGGTCACCTCGGATCCGGGGCAGGCGGGCTTCGCGGCGTTCCAGGTGACCTCCACGCTCGCGCAAATCTCGCACACGTGGTCCTTCACGGTGAGCAGCATGTAGGCACTTCCGTCCGAGCGCCAACGTGATAGTCGTGGCTGCAACGTGACGGACGGCTCTCTCTCTTTCCCTATCGTGAACAAGGTGAGTCCCACTCCTCACCTCCTGCCCCGCCCGCGGTTCGATCCCCCCGGTGCGTTCTCGCGCGACCTCGAGACGGAGGCGACCGCGTACTTCGAAGGCAGCGGCCGCTCGCGCCGCGACCTGCCTCGTATGTACCTCAAGGGCGTCGTGATGTTCACGTGGTGGGTGACCTCGTGGGTGCTGCTGGTCTTCTTCGCGAAGAACGGCTTCACCGCCACCGCCGCGGCGATCTCGCTGGGCCTTTCGATCGCCGGCATCGGCATGAGCGTCCAGCACGACGGCAACCACGGCGCTGCGTCCAAACGCGGCTGGGTGAATCGCGTGTTCGGCTGCGGGCTGGACGTGATGGGCGTCTGCTCGTTCATCTGGCGCCAGAAGCACAACACCTGTCACCACACGTTCACCAACGTGCAGGGCATCGACTACGACCTCGACTTCGGGATCCTCGGGCGGCTCTCACCGGAGCAGCGGCACCTGCCGTGGCATCGCTTCCAGCACATCTACCTGTGGTTCTTCTACGGGTTCCTGCTGCCGAAGTGGGTCTTCCACGACGACTTCGTGGTCCTGAAGACCGGCTACATCGGTCAGCACGCGCTCATCAAGCCCACGCCTGGCAAGCTCGTCGCGTTCTTCGGGTGGAAGGTGTTCTTCATCGGCTGGGCCATCGTGATTCCGGCCATGTTCCACCCCCTGTGGCAGGTGGTGGTGTTCCACATGGTCGCGTGCTTCGCGCTGGGCCTCACGCTCGGCACCGTCTTTCAGCTGGCGCACTGCAGCAGCGAGGTGGAGTTCCCGGAGCTCCCCGAGAAGGGGCGCCTGCCCGAGTGGACCGCGCACCAGCTCGCGACCACGGTCGACTTCGCGCCGAACAGCCGGCTCATCACGTGGTTCGTCGGTGGGCTGAACTACCAGTCCGTTCACCACCTGTTCCCGAAGGTGTCGCATCTCCACTATCCAGCGCTCGCGCGCATCGTGGAGCGCGTGGCGCTCAAGCACGGCCTTCGCTATCGCAGCCAGCCCACGCTCTGGGGCGCGCTCGGCACGCATGTCGGGCACCTGCGCGCGCTCGCCAAGAAGCCATCAGTCGTCGCCTCCGACGCCATCCCCTGTGACCTCCGGGAGCACGCAGGCTAGCCAGGCCCCGGGATCGGGTTCTCTCCACCTGTGGTGGGCGGTGTTGCCACAACGTCGCCGCCGTCGTGGGCTCTCCGCACATGCTCCGACCTTGAAATACCCCACCATTCACCTCCCACCTAAATAGCCGAACTTCCCCAGAATCCACCCCTGGGGTGGAGGCCGTTTAGGATGGCATCTGCTTCAGTTGGTTGGTGCGCACGCGGTCTCGCAACTTCGCCGCCGCCGCGCGAGGAGCAGCGTCATGTCGACACGCCCATCGTTGATGAAGACGACCCGTGCATGGCTGCCCATGGCTCTTCTATCAGTTGCGGCCAGCCTCAACGCCTCATCGGCGTGGGCCGGCAACGACTATGCGAACCCGAGCGCTCCCGGGGCGGATGGCTCGATCGAAGGCGCGTTCGGCACGGACCTCACGAGCGTGGATGAAAGCTCAGGTGGCTTTCTGTATGTAACCGTTCACGGGTTGCTCGCCGCCGCGCGCCCCCGGGTCCACGAGCGCCGCATCGCGCGCCCCCCCACCCAGC
>JANXLV010000004.1 GCA_025355005.1 Myxococcales bacterium
TTGTCCTTGTATCCATCGCAAGAACTTGGACGGTTACGCCGGGCCTAAAATTCAAGCCGTTCGCGTTGCGTCAGACGATTTCGATCGCGAGCACCCCGCGCTGTGCGCGAAATCCAGGCTAAGTCCCGGCAAGAGTGCATCCGGGACAACGACAGCTCGTATCCCGCGATCAACCGTGGCTGCCATCTGAGGAGTAAGCAGGCGAGTGGGTATTTGGGAGTCTGACGATTCGGCGATCGGCGTCGCTGTCGCTCGCCCACGAGCTGCTCGCCCTCATCCGAACGATTGAATGAGGTCCGCTCGGGACTTCACGCCGAGCTTTCGCAGCGCTCGCGTGAGCGTTGCGGACACCGTCGGTGGGGCGATCCCCAGCTCGTAGGCGACGTACTTGTTCGAGTGACCCAGCGCGGCGAACGCCACGACGCTCCGCTCGCGTGTCGTCAGCTTGCGGATGGCCGCCGTGCGCGGCTCGTTCTTGACCGCGAGGAGCATGCGCTTGCCATCACGCTCCGTGGTCTCCACGATCGACCAGCGTCCCTCCACGAGCGCCGTCCACATCGCGAGCCGCTCCTCCGGGTTCACCTTGCGCGTGCGCGCACGTTCGGACTGGCGGACGGCCTCTGCGAGCGTCGTCACGCGCGCCTGTGCCTCTGGACCGCGTGCGTCCAGCAGCCGGCCACCGGGCGACAGGATGGCCTCCACCGATTCGGCGTCCGCGGTGGGCGCCTGACGCTGCAGTCTACGGAGCCTCAGCGCGGCGCCGAGATGGGCGCCCACGCAGTCGAGCGTGGCGCGATGCCGGAGCGGCAGCGCATCACGGTCCTTGCACAGGAACATGAGCAGAATGGTCTCGTGGTTCGGGTCGCCACCCAGCACGCCCCACGCGCGCGGTCCGGATCCCAGGAGATCGCGGACCGCCGTATCCTTCTCGCGCGCGAGCGCACGTACCATGGCGTCCTCGACCCATGTCGCCGGCAGGGGGGAGTGAATGCGCCGCCAGATGCGCGCGGGGAGCGCGGTCGCGATGGACTGGAGGCTCGGCATCTCCGCCTTGGTGGCGAACGCCGGTGCACGGAAGCCCGGCACCTCTCCTATCTCCGCGATGTACGAGGCGACGCCAAGGCCGAGATCGAACGAGACCGCCGCGTCGAGGATGCCACGCACCCAGTCCGTCTCCGACCGCTCCAGCGCATAGGTTGCCTCGATGATGGCTAGCGGATCCAGTCGGCCCACGCGTGCTCCCCCCATCTTGCCTGGAGTATATCCGCTCACGAGCGGCCGACGGCAAGATCCGCCACCGAGCATCGGTGGCCTGGCACCGATCACACCTGGCTGTGATCGTGGATCACACCTGGGTGTGATCGTGGCGATGGCCAGGGGTCCGGCGCTGCACGCGACCACTCCCGAGAGCATTTCGCTATCCGCCGTCGTTCGTGCCGTCGGCGTCGCCCGCGCCAGCGTCGCTGGCGCCTGCCTTGGTGCAAGGCGGGATGCCGGCCTCCGCGGTGCAGACGGAGAAGGGGACGTTCGGGACGATCTTGAGCTTGCCGTCGTAGCCGCAGATCTGGACGGTGGTCGAGTAGCTCACGCAGAGGCCGAAACCACACGCGACCTCGGCCGTGATCATGCCGTTGCTGAGGGAGCAGTTGCAGCGGGCGGACACTCCACCCTCGGGAACGTCCAGGCAAAACTCCGCGGCAGGACCAGCATCGACGACGGCGCCGTCTGCCGCTCCGCCGTCATCGCCGTCTCCGCCCACGGTGGGGTCCGGGCCCTCGGTGGCCAACGGCGGGTGCTTTCCGCCGCATGCCACGACCACACCGCCGAGACAGCACGCAACACACACGAGCGAGAGAGCCAGTCGCATTCGGTTCATCATATCACCGGCACCGCCCGCGAGCCTGTCACCGGGCGAGGCGGTAGAGCGAGGGCCATCACGAGCAACGAGCGCATGCGCGGACTCGCTCCTGCGTCCCGTTGCCGGTGCCACGCGTTGCAGCCGCGATCCTATGATCGTTGTGTCGTGCATCCTGAATACAGGGAAAAACAGCGCGATCATGCGAGGGGCGGCATGCGCACGGGGCTTGCAGCTCGTGGATGCCATGAAGCAGCTCCTGCTCCTCTCCACCTTGCTCGCGATGGTCTCCACCATGCTCATGCCGGGCACTGCGTCGGCGTGCTCGCCAGCGGTGACCCCGTGCACGCAGAAGATCCCGTTCGACTCGCAGATCGTCCCGATCGGCGTGACCGCGATGCCCTTCTCCGCATGCAACGCGAAGGTCGATCCCACGATGGCAGCCCTGTCTTCGGCGGACGGAAAGACGTTCACCCTCGGCTACGACGGCCAGGGGCTCACGTTTGGCAGCGCCCTTCCAGCCGGCACGTACACGATCACCGTTCAGAACCCGGGGATCGCGACCGGCGGCACCGAGCCACAGACCAAGGGAACCTTCACGGTGCAGAACGCGCCGCCGCAGCCAACGAAGTCCGGAACGCTCGTGGCCCCCGTCTCGGCGCTACCTGCGCAGGCCGGGTCGACGGAGGGCTGCGGCACCGCGGAACTGCCCGCCGGTCAGCGCGTCGACGTCCAGTACACGCCGGACGTCGCCATCGCGCCGTGGCTCCGCTCGTCGTCGGATACAAGCAGCACATCATTCACCCAGACGGGACCGATCAGACGAGGAGCGCGCCACTGCCCGAGTCGCTTGGCTTCTCGAACCGCTGCCTGGGCGACAACAACCAGCTAGCGACTGGCCACTACAAGATGACGCTGGCGCCGATCTTCGAAGGCGTCTCGTTCTCTCCAGAGGTCGCCGCGGCAGAGTTCGACCTCCAGTGCGACACGGTCCCCGGCTCGAACCCGGAGGGCAAGCCCCTCACGAAGAACAGCGGAGGCTGCGCAGCCGGCGGAAGCCCCGCCTCCGCGCTGGACATCGCGCTTCTGGCGCTCGCCGCCGCCGCCCTCGCCTACCGTTCGCGACGAAGAACCTCCGCCTGTTCACAGCAGCGCGGATAGCAGGGCCTCCGCCACGAAGGTGGCGTAGCGCTCCACGGACCAGTGGCGTTCGAGCACCAACAGGTCGTAGAGGTCTGGCGCGGTGTACGTCCACAGGAGCTCGGCCGCGTGCTCCAGGGTGATTCCTCTTCGCGTGTGGCCGTTTTCCACTAGCGTTCTTGCGTTCTGCGTCATGCGACGGAGGCGCTCTTCGGAGATGGTCCTTGCGAGCTTCAGCATCTCCGGGTCGGTCGCGGCGGCGGTTCTCACCAGGAGGAGGATGGGCGAGATGCGCGGCGAAACCTCGGTCATCAGCTTGCCCCAGCCGCGGATGATCTTGCGCGGATCGCGCTCCTCCGCTTGCAGTCGATCGGATCGGACCTCCGCGTGAACGGGACCAGCACCACCTAGCGCCTGATCGGCGATGGCGCGCACCAGACCGGGCTTGCCACCAAAGGACTTGTAGACCGTCTCCGGAGATACAGCGGCCTGCGCTGCGATGTCGGCGATGGTCGTCTTCGCGTAGCCGCGGCGAAGGAACAGGTCGCGCGCGACGTGGAGAACGGCATGCCGGTTCTCCTTCGCCTGCTCCTGGCGAAGCGCTGAATCGTACGCGCGGGGCTTCTTGACGGGAGGCTTGATTGGATACATAGTACTGTATCTAATTCACCAGTCCAGGACAACGGGAGGGATATGTACATGGAACCGACCTTGAACCAGAGCCCCACGAGCGTCGTCGCACGGCTCTGCGCGGCAACGAATGCGCACGATCTGGACGCTATCGTCGCGTGCTTCTCACCGTCTTACGAGAACATCACCCCGGCGCATCCAGAGCGCGGCTTCGTCGGCCGGGACCAGGTGCGCAAGAACTGGGAGCAGATCCTGGCGTTCATCCCCGACGTCACGACGGAGGTCTTTCGTCAGGTAACGGACGGCAACTCCATCTGGACCGAGTGGGAGCATCGCGGGACACGCCGTGATGGAACGAAGCATCTCATGCGCGGCGTCATGATCTTCGGCATCACCGACGGCCTCGTCGCATCCGCGCGCTTCTACCTGGAGCCGGTGGAGGACAACGCCGGCACGGTGGATGCTGCCGTTCGCCGTCAGACAACGGGCGCAGCTGAACCATCGCGGGGGAATGCTTGAAGGTCCTCGTCATCGGGGCAACCGGCGGCACCGGAAAGCTCGCCATACAGCTCTTGCTGGATGCAGGCCACGACGTGACGGCGCTGGTCCGCGATCCAGACACGTTCACGGACAAGCGCGATCACCTCTCCGTCGTGAAAGGCGAGGCGCGCGACGCCGAATCGCTCGAACACGCGGCGCAAGGTCAGGACGCCGTCCTCAGCGCGTTCGGTCCGCGAGAGCTGGGCAAGAGCGACCTGCAAGAGGTCTTCATGAAGAACCTCGTGAACGCGATGCAAAAGACCGGCGTCAAACGCCTGGTGAACCTCTCCGCATGGGGAGCAACCCCAGCCAGCTGGCCCACCTTCCCGTTCTACGGAAAGTTCTTCGTGAAGACCGTCCTGCGCCATCTCTTCGCCGACAGGACAAAGGTGACGTTTTGTTTCGGCCCGCTGTGTCAGGCATCTATCCGGTCTGTACCCCCCTCTTCGCGCGTTCGAACCTCAGGCGGGGCTTGCGCGATATCCTATTAGTGCCATATTCAACTGCGTGAATCGAGCGAGAAAGACCGTGCGCCAGAGCGCCGTGCAGCTCTCGCTTCCACGTACTCGCGGGCATGGTGGGGCTCGGCCGGGGGCGGGGCGGCCTCGGAAAGAGGGGCGGGGCCGGCGTGTGTCGCATCTCGCGCGGCCGTCGCATGCTCGGAGCTATCCGGTGCACATCACGCTGCGGCGTGCGCGCTTGCTTCCCGGATTTCGCCAGCAGGCGATCGCTCAGCGGTTCGAGGCGTGTGTTCTTGCGGTGAAAGGAGGTCCGCTTGCGCTGGGCTTTCGCGTGCTGCACTACAGCTTCCAGGATGACCATGTGCATCTGCTGGTGGAGGCTCGGGACCGGAGCGCCCTTGCGCGCGGGATGCAAGGGCTCGCGATCCGACTGGCGCGGGGATTCAACCGTGTTGCGCGTCGGAGCGGGAAAGTTTGGGGCGATCGGTATCACGCACGGCCGCTGACTTCGCCTCGTGAGGTGCGGCACGGCATCGTCTACGTTCTGATGAACCACAAGAAGCATCGCGCCGCGGACGGCCTGCTCGACGCGCGCTCATCGGCGCTGTGGTTCGACGGATTCGACAGCGAGACCACGCTGGCGCTCGCGCAGATGCGCACTCGTGCCCCGCCCGTTTCCCTGCCGCGAACGTGGCTCGCGGCGGTTGGATGGCGGAGACACGGGCTCATTCGTGTCGCAGAGGCACCAGCACGCTGAAGAGGTGCTGGGCGACAACGCGACACAGGGAATCTCGAATGTCGCCATCGACGATGCAGAGGCCAGCGTCGGTGCTACTCGGGCCGCCGAATCGCCGCCCGACTGAAAGGGGCTGTCGGGTATCGCTCCGTCGATAGCCCCGTCGTCAACCGCTTGCGCATCATCGATACCGCCGTCCATTGCGAAACTACCGGACCCCGCGGAGCAGGCGAGGACCGCTATGCCCGCAAGGAGAGTCCACATTCCTGAGAAGAAACTCCGTCCAGGGCGCAGAGCACGACGAACATTGAACTCCATGGTCACCCTATTTCGTCAGTCCAGGCTCGTTGCCCCACGCACCCGATCTCCCGCTGGGCAATCGACGCGCACGCTCGCGGTTTCGTCGAACGAGCCTGCGTCGATCCAGCGCCCGGCCTCGAGTGTCAGCGCTTCGAGCGTGCGCGCCTCCGATCGACTATCCAGGCCGCCGAACCCATCTTCGTGATCGAATGGTCCGCCGATGAAGTGGCTGAGCGCAGACTGCGACTTTGAGTGCCTGGGAAGCGGCGCCTCGGCGGTCACGATGTGGCCATCGATGATCTCGACGTGAACGCTCTCCGGGGAGGCGCGCAGATCGTCATATGTGGCGGCGCGTCCGTCGGGCGGGGGCATGGTGTCCATTCTACGTGCGGTCGTAGGCTTCGGCGTAGGCGCGCGAAGAGCACTCCGCGTGCCGCGCGGCGAGGAGTCTCGCGGCTTTGCGCGTCCCTCGAGCAGACACGGTCGTCCAGGGGGCGACCAGCGGGACGCGTGCAGAGCGCGGTCGCTCGAGCCGGCGTCCTGCCGCGCTCACGGCTGCGGGCATCGACGCAGCAGGAGCGCGGGAGTAGACTTGAAGGGACGATGCAGCCGGTCAAAGCCCACGTGAAGAACGGACGTCTCGTGATGGACGAGCCCACCGATCGCCCCGAGGGGGAGGTCGTCGAATTGATCCCACTCGAGGCTGCGCTTGCTCGCGGTGGCGATGCCCTCGACGACGAAGCTCGCGCCGCGCTCCATGACGAGCTTCGGCTCTCGCTTGCCGATTCCAATGACCTCGTCGATGCGGATGAAGTCCTCGCGGAGTTGCGGACGAAGCGGTGAAGGTCCAGTTCACCCAGCGCGCTCGACGGCGGGTGCTGCTGGTATCGAAGTGGTGGAAGGAGCATCGCCCCGCGGCGGCGGCGCTGTTCGACGATGAGCTGGAACAGGCGGTGCGTGCGCTGGAGGCGCAGCCAGCTATCGGGCTCGTCTACGAGACGATCGACGGCAAGTCGTTCCGACGGATCCTGCTGCGCGCAACCGCACAGCACGTCTACTACGAGCTGGACGCGCAGAAGGCCGTCGTGGTGATCCATACGGTGTGGGGCGCGCGGCGTGGTGCTCCCCCGAAGCTCGGAGAATAGGGCGTGCCGCAGCCCACCTGAGCCTGCGTCCAGCCGCGGCCCGCAGGTCAGCACCTGGATCGACAACGTGGCCGTGAACGTCGACTGACGCCAAGAGGTCACGCGGCTCGCTGCGGTTTTTTTTGCACCCTTCGCAGCTTGTGGAGCGGCACCATCGAGCGCTCCTCGTGCTCTTGTGGCGCGCCCCACATCTCTTCGACGCTTGGTCCGTCGTCCGTGTGGCGCTCGCGGAAGAAGAACGAGAACACCTCGTGCGGCCACACGCGCCGACCCATCTGCGTGTACCAGCGCATCGCGTGACGTAGCTTCGGATCGGGATTGAGCCAGGTGCGGTAGATCGCGCGCGGCCGCGCCTGCAAGATCACCTCCGTGAGCTTCACCCACGCGAGCACTTGCCACGGCTTCATGTGCCGCGTCGAAAGGACCTGGTGCTTGTAGTCCCACAGCCTGCGGTCCTCCTGGATGACGGAGCGGTGCTTCGCGAGACCGAAGAACGGCGTCCACCTGTGCGGCGTGACGTAGAGCAGCTGCACCTGGTCTGGATCGTAGGAGAGCAGCTGCTTGATGCCGCGCACGTGATCCGCTGGCGTGTCCTCCTCGAAGCCCACGACCCACGTCGCCATGGAGAGGATGCCGTGAGCGCGGAGCAGGCGGATCGCCTCGCGGTCAGTGGTGGTGGTGGAGCCCTTTCGGATCAGCTCCAGCGTCTTTGCGTCCGTCGTCTCCATGCCGAGCAGGAAGCGCGTCACGCCCGCCTTCTTGTAGAGGTGCAAGAGGTCCGCGTCGCGCACGATGTCGCCGGCGCGCGTGGAGCCCACCAGGGTGATGTCGATGTTCTCTTCGATGATCGCCTCGCAGAGCTCCTTCCATTTGGAGCGTGACGACGTAGGGTTCTCGTCTGCGAAGTTGAACACCTGCACGCCGTGCTCGCGATGCAGGCGCGCGATCTCTCGTGCGAGCTTTCGCGGGTCGCGGTGACGCCACGTGGTCCAGAAGCCGCGCTGCCCGCAGTAGTTGCACGGGTGCGGACATCCGCGCGAGAACTGGATCACGACGGCGCGCTGCCTGCCCCAGTAGCTGTAGCGCGCGTGATCGATGAGCTCCCACCCCACGCGATACGCGTCCAGATCGGCGATGGTCGCGGCGGGCTCCGTGCAGACGACCTGGTCGTCGCCGCCATCTCTCCGCGCGCTGCGGTCACGCCAAGCGATGCCGCGTACGTCCGCGAGCGACGTCTGCGAGGCGAGCGCGGACACGACCGCGAGCACCGTTGCCTCGCCCTCGCCGCGGACGATCACGTCGATCTGCGGCTCCTCCGTGAGCACGTCGCGCCAGTGGTACGTGGGAAATGGACCGCCGTACACGAAGGTCGCACGCGGCAAGTGCCGTCGCAGCGCACGGGTCAGACGCGCGACCGTCGGGTGCGCGGAGGTGGACCCCGAATGACCCACCATCAGCACGTCGGGCGCCAGAGCGACGATGCGCTGCGAGATCTCCTCATCGCGCAGATCCTCCAGATCTGCGTCGACCAGCGTCACGTCGTGCCCTGCGTCGATGAGCGGGCCGCCGATGGAGAGGAGTCCAAGCGGCGGCAAGTGATCGTCGGGGATCCGGCTGCCGATCGCGGTGTGCGGCGGGTTCAGGAGCACGATGCGCATGGGGGGAGCTCTCCTTCGGGTGTTCGCTTCCCCACCTTGACCCGCGGCAGCGGCGCCCGATTCCGGTGATCGCGCGAGCGGTCGCGGAACGTCGGCGAGCGGTCCGACTCTGCATGCGTACATGCCCGCCTGCGCGTAGACTGCGCCCGTGAACATTCCCCTCCTCTGCATCCCCATTGCGTTCGGTCTCGTCTACGCGCCAAAGGTCGCGCTCTCGATCGCGATGGCGCGACAGCCAGAGGGCTACGACAACAAGCATCCGCGCGATCAGCAGGCCAAGCTCGTGGGTTGGGGCAAGCGCGCTGGCGCGGCGCACCTGAACGGCTTCGAGTCCTTCGCGCCGTTCGGCGTCGGCGTGCTCGTCGCGACGACCACGGGCGCGCACCCCTAGACGGCGGCGCAGCTTGCGCTCGGCTACATCGCAGCGCGGACGCTCTATCCGATCATGTACCTCACCAACATCGACAAGCTGCGGTCGCTCATCTGGTTCATGGGCGTCGTCGCGACGGTCGGGCTGATGCTCCTTCCGTTGATCTGACCGCTCGTCCTCACGAACAGCTCACGCCGCATTCGGCTCCGTCGCGACATAAGGCGTGGGGGTCGGAGGAATCGGTGATGCAGCGTAGAGTCTTTCTTCTTGGCGCAACCCTGGTGACTGGCGGCATCGTCGCGCTTGCGGCCTGCGGCGGTTCGAACGGGGACAGTGGTGCTGGCAGCGACGCAGGCAGCAACGGGGACGGCGACCCTTCAAACAGCGACGGCGCCGGCGGCGGAGGCCACACCGACGGCAGCGGAGCATCCGATGGTGGAGGCGCGACGGACGGCGGCGCAGACGCGCAGCAAGGACCGCGCGATCCGTTCCAGGCGCAGTGGAAGGCTGCGCACGATTTTCCCACCTCTGCGGACTACAAGATCGACAAGGCCGGCGGCACGGTCACCGACCTGGGCACCGGCCTCATGTGGACGTACTCCTCCCTCACCGCCGCGAACCTTCCGCCCGATGGCGGCGACGGCAGCCCGCAAAACAACGCCGACGCACGCGTGCAGTGCGAGGCGGCGACCATCGGCGGCGCGAAGGGCTGGCGGCTTCCGACGCGCCTCGAGCTGCTCTCGATCACGAGCCCCGACAACGCGCACGCGTTCACCGACGCGTTCGACTCGCCATCCTACGACTACCTCGTCATGTGGGTCGCGACCGACGATCCGAGCCGACAGACGATCTACGACGCTCACTACTTCCCGTACGGCTTCCGCGGAACGAACTCCTTCGCCGCGGGCCAGCTGAACTGCGTGAAGGCTCCGTATCCGGTGACGGCACATCCGCAGCCGCCCGATCCGTCGCGCTTCACGCTGGCGTCGAACATCCTGACGGACCACGTCACGCACCTCGAGTGGTGGGCCACGCTCGACAAGGCATCGACGCAGTGGGATGCAGCAAACACGGCGTGCACGAACCTCGCGCAAGGCGACGCAGGCGCTCCGATGGGCGCGAAGCCCTGGCGTCTTCCCACCTTGAAGGAGGCCGCGTCGCTCTGGCTCGAGAGCATCAAGACGTTCCCGAAGGAGCTCGGCATCCCGGCGGACACGATCTACTTCTGGACCTCTTCGAAGTACAAGCCACGTCCCGGGGCGATCAGCAGTCCAGGCTATTTCAGGCTCTATTTCGATCCCGTGGCAGGGCACATGGATCTGTGGTTCGAGGTCGCCGACTTCGCCGCAACGCTCTGCGTGCGAGACGGCAAGTAGCTACAGGAGCGACGCCAACCATTCGTCGCGCGTGAGCTCGAAGCCGAGGCCGGAGTCGCCGTCGATGATCGCTCTACCGATGCTCCTGAGCCCAAGCTTCTCGATCACGCGCAGCGACGCGACGTTTCCCTCCGATACGAGCGCGACGATGCGCGGCAGCGCGAGCTCACCGAACCCGAACGCGAGCGATGCGGCTGACGCCTCCGTCGCGTAGCCCTTGCCCCAGTGACGGCGAAAGAAGCGATATCCGAGATCGACCTGCCCCTCGTCGACCAGATCTTTCAGCCCGCACCAGCCGAGGCGCTCACCGCTCTCGCGATCGAGCACCACCATCCGCCCCATGCGCGCCGCCGCCTGCGTCTCGAGCCGCGCGATACGCGAGCGCGCCTCTGTCTCGTCCGCGACGGGACCGTCGCCCGTGAACCGCGTGACCTCGGGATCGAGGTTCAGCTCCTGCATGAACGCCACATCGGTGAGGTCGTGGAAGCGCATGCGGAGGCGGGGAGTGTCGAGCGTCACCATCACGCGTTCAGTCTACCTCGCGTGCGTCGCGCGATTCTGGGGTACAACAGGGGCCATGAGCAGAACCATTGCCTCGGGCGCAGCGTTCATCGTCCTTGCCGTGTCCCTCGTGCATTGCACTGCGGGCAGCGTCGGGAGTCCGATCTCCGAGCCGTCACCGTCGAGCGGCGCAGACGCGGGCGCGTCCGCCTGCGGCGGGAAGACGTGCAGCAGCGCCCAGTTCTGCGATGCGCGAAAGACCGCCGTTTGTGTGTCGCTACCCACGGCGTGCAATGGCACGCCTTCGTGCAACTGCGTCGCGGCCATCGCTCCAGGGTGCTGCGTCACTGATGCCCGCGGCAACGTGGCCGTGGAGCCCAACAGCTCGTGTCAGTGAGGTCACGTCACAACGGATCGTGTCAGCCGCAGGCGTAGGCTTCGTTCAGCCCGACCAGCTCGCGCACGTCCATGCAGTCGATGCCGGTCTCCCGGAAGAGGAGGGTCGCCGCGGAGGCCAGACCGGCCTGCCGCTCGTGGGCGGGGGCTGCGAGCGCTGCTTTGAGTGCCTCTCGCACGGTGAGGGGGACGAGCTCGTCGTAGCTGAGGAGTGATGCCATTCGTAGGCTCATGGTGTTGTGATGCGGCAACCACCCAGTGCGTTGCACTATTCCCGCTCAGGTCGGCGCTCAGGTCGAGGATGCCCGCGCCGTCTCGTCCCAGCGACGAATGAAGATCAGCGGCAGGAGGCAGATGGCGCCGCCGAATCCGAGCGCGAAGTTCTTCGAGGTGTGATCCGCGATGACTCCCCCGAGCAAACCCCCGAGGCCGATCGCGACCGCGTTCGCAGAGGTGAGCACGGTGTAGTGGAAGCCCGCGTCACGCTTTCGCGTCGCGGTCATGAGCGCGGCGAAGAGCACGGTGGTGCCGAAGCCGCTCGTGAAGTGCTCGCTCGCGACCGCGACACCCGTGAGCACGCGCGGCGCGCCCGCTGCGAATGCGAGGAGCACTGGCACGCACACGGCAGCCTGAGCGAACGCGGACACGGCCAGCGCGCGCCGCTCCGTGAGCACGCGATGCGCGACGCCGCCCAGGAATGCGCCCACCAGGCTCATCACCGTGCCCACGGTGACCGCGATGAGGCCGATGTCGGCCTCGCTCCACTTCGCGTCCACCAGCATGGGCTTGATGAGCCCGCTCTGGATGTGCAGGCCCAGCTTGAACGTGACCGCGAGCAGCAGCGCGCCACGTGCCGATGGCGAGAGCGCGTGCGCAATCAGCACGTGAAAAGAAGTGCCGCCGGCGCTCGCGCTGGACGGTGGGGGGCTCGCGCTGGACGGCGCGCTCGTGCTGGATGGCGGCTCGCTCGTGCCGGAGTCCGTCACCGCGAACGCAGCGAGGCTCGTCGCGAAGACGAGGCCCGCGCATGCGAAGAGCGTGGCGCGTGCGCCGATCACGTGACCCAAGACGAGGAGCCCCGCGCCGCCCGCAAGCATGCCCACGCGGTAGCCCGCGACCTGCGCGATGTTGCCGTAGCCCCGGTCCGCCAGCGTGAGCGCACGCACCGCGAACGCGTCCACGAACACGTCCTGCGTCGCCGCGACCAGCGCCGCCAGCGCCGTCACCACGAACCAGAAGACCGGCGCCTCCGTGAGTCCAAAGAACGTGTAAGATGCAATCAATCCCGCGAGCACGACCTGCAGCGCGAGCAGGATGCGTCGCGTGCGCGCGCGCAGGCGTGGAAGGTCGCCCAGCTTCGCCCAGAAGATCTTGAGCTGCCACGGCAGCTGCAGATACGAGAGCGCCGCGATCGCAGAAAGGGTGTAGCCCGCCTTCCTGAGCACGACAGGCAGGTACTCGGAGGCGAGCCCGAACGGGATCCCTTGCGCCAGGTACAGAAAGGTCAGACTGGCCAGCGTGGCTGTCCGGCTGGCTGGGCTGACGTGAGAGGAGGGCCGGACGGAAGGGCTCGGCACCGGGCAATCCTATCTCCAAACGAGGTGAGATCGGCGGCGTGTTGGTCTAAGAGTGCAGTCGTGAACACCTCCTCCGTCCTTGGTTCGCTCGCGTTCATCCTTGCTCTCGCGGCGTGTGGCGACAAGGAGCTCCCGCCGCCCGGGACGCCGCAGGGCGCTTCGTCTGCGGGCACACTACCCACGGCAGCGCCGCCGCCAGACGTGAAGCAGACCAAGGTCGCGGATGTCGCGATCCTCCCGAACGTGCGCGCTGCGGTGGATGCGACCGATCGCTCGCCGGAGGACCGCGCGCTCGACGCGGGCCGGCGTCCAGACGTGGTCTTCTCGTTCTTCGGGATCAAGCCCGGCATGAAGGTCGCCGATCTTGCGGCAGGCGGTGGCTACACCACCGAGCTCCTGGTTCGCGGTGTCGGCCCCACCGGCAAGGTGTGGGGGCAGAACTCGCCCGACATGCTCGCCAAGTTCCTGGAGAAGCCCTGGGCGGGCCGCCTCGCGAAGCCGGTCAACGCGGCCATCGTGAACGCGCCGCGCGCATTCGAGGAGCCGCTGCCCGAGGACGCAAAGGACCTCGACGCGGTGATCATGGTGCTCTTTTACCACGACCTCTACTGGGTCGGCTCCGACCGCGCGAAGATGAACGCGTCCATCATGAAGGCGCTGAAGCCCGGCGGGATCTTCGGCATCGTCGATCACTCGGGTCGTCCCGGAACGGGCAGCTCCGAGGCAGCGACGCTTCATCGCATCGAGGAGAAGGTGCTCGTGGAGGACATCACGAAGGCCGGTTTCAAGCTGGTGGAGGCGACGGACGCGCTGCGAGAGCCGGGCGACACGCGCGACTGGAACGCGTCACCCAAGGCGGCCGGCGACAAGCGCGGACACAGCGATCGCTTCGTGTTGAAGTTCCAGAAGCCCTGACATGCTCATCGTCCACCACCTCGAGAACTCCCGTTCGCAACGCGTGCTGTGGCTCCTGGAGGAGCTCGCGCTTCCATACGAGATCAAGCGCTACGAGCGCGACGCGAAGACGAAGCTCGCGCCGGCATCGCTCAAGGCAGTGCACCCGCTCGGCAAGTCCCCAGTGATCTCGGACGGTGACCGTGTGGTCGCGGAGACGGGCGCGATCGTCGACTACGTGATCACGCGACACGCCGACGGTCGCCTCATGCCCGCGCTCGGTACGGACGACCATCTTCGCTACGTGTACTGGACGCACTTCGCGGAGGGCTCGCTCATGCCGCCGCTCCTCGCGCGTCTGCTCTTCGCCACCGCGGCCGAGAAGGCGCCGTTCCTCGTGAGGCCGATCTTGAAGGCGGTCTCGAAAGCCGTGAACAAGGCATATCTGGGGCCCACGATCGAAGCGTTGCTCGATCTGATTGAGGCGGAGCTCGGCAAAGGTGACTTCCTCACTGGCGATGCGCTCACGGCCGCGGACATCATGATGAGCTTCCCGCTGGAGGCCGCAGGCAGCCGTGGTGGTCTCGGTGATCGTCCGCGCATCAAGGACTGGCTCGCGCGCATTCATGCTCGACCCGCGTACAAGAAGGCGCTCGAAAAAGGCGGTCCCTACGCGTACGCGTGATGAGACGCGAACGCTCCGACCACTGCACGCACGTCACCCAGAGAGATGAAGGTGATGTACCCATGACCCCGTGCGCACCGTGGCCACGCATGGCCACGAGCAGCGCCACGCATGGCCACACTCAGCAGCAGCTCCGCCTCAAAGCGTCGCGTGGACGCCAAGCGCGCGTTGCCAGGGCGGCTGGATGGTGGCGCGCAGTAGCGATCGCACTTCAGAAAGAAGACGAGCCAAATGGCAGTTTCCAAAGCATCAAAAGCCGCATGCGTCGACGGTGCGGTGCGCCTTGGACCCATCCCAAAGTGGCCAGGGCAACTTTCCGCTGAGGAAGCCGTCCGCGCTGAGGTACTTTCTGAGCAACCTTTCGACGGAATGGCCGATAGGGGTTGCGGAGGCCTCTGCCGACAAGCACATGAAAAAGTCCGACACCTTCGAACCCGGCGACGTGATTCAGGCGAAAGGCACGGCTTTTCGAGTGACTCACCGTCTCGGCGCCGGCGGTATGGGCGAGGTCTTCCTCGCGATGGACCAAACGCTGGGCATTCCGCGCGTGCTGAAGATGCCGACGCGCTTCGCGATCGCCACGAGCACGACGGCGCGAAAACGCTTCATCATGGAAGCGAAGATCATCGTGCGGATCTCGCACCCGAACGTCGTCGGCTGCCTGTTCGTGGAGGAGACCGTCGGTGACGATCGCGCGCACGACACGACGGGCGAGCTCGTCGGCATCCCTCTCTATGTGATGGAGAACCTCCAGGGAGCGAGCTTGCGCGCGTTCCTCGCCGGCAAGCGGACGACTGTCGCGAGGTCGGTGGAGCTGGGCACCGAGATCTTCCACGGCCTTCAGGGAATTCACGACTGCGGAGTCATTCACCGAGACATCAAGGCCGACAACATTCTCCTGCATCGCGAGGCAGGGGAAGTGCGGGTGAAGATCATCGACTTCGGCCTGGCGTACCCAGTGGCGGAGCCGGTCGACGAGGGGGCCTTCTGCGGCACGCCGCTCGTGGCCGCGCCCGAGCAGCTGCTCGTCGCTCCGCTCACCACCAAGACGGACGTCTTCTCAGCGGGATGCGTGCTCTTCGAGATGCTGACTGGCGTGAGGCCATACGAAGGATTCGGCCGTGACTACGAATCGCAGGTCCTTCGCTACAACCAAGAAGCACCGCTGATCTCCGAGTACGGGGACTTTCCGCCCGCGCTCGTGGAGATGGTCAGGAGCACTCTTCATGTCGACCCGGCTCGGCGGATGCCCGCGGGAGCGGCCGTCGCGGCGCTCACGTTCATCATGCGCGACATCGAGGGCTTCGATAAGGGACGTCTCATCACGGCGAACGAGCTCCTCAAGGACCCAAGCAAGGGGATGCAGCTCATCACGCAGGCGGAGCTCGAGAACGCGACGTCGCCGGACGGCGTGGACCCCTGGTGGCTGGATGAGTACAGGAACCGTAAGAGCGCCGGTAGCGCCCCGGCGGCGAGCGTGATCGTCGACGGGGCCGCCGCGGAGACGGAGCCTCCCGGAGACGCTGGCGCCACCAGCGCGGTGAATGCGCACGCCGCAACACGTCTCCAGGACGTAGCTCGTCGCGAGCGCTCGAAGACGATACGAATGGCAGCCCCCATTCGCCCGGGTACGCCGGAGTTTCGGGCGCTCGAGACCCGCGAGTATCGTCCGAAGGCTGCGAGCAGCCCGCGAACGGACACCGTCTCTGCGCCGCCGAGTCGTACTGATGGTCGTGGCCCAGGCCGTAGGCCACTGGGGTACGTCGAGAAGACGGCGCCGATGCCACCGCCGCCCTCAGTCGGTCATCAGCGTGCGTCCGCGGCGCCGAGCGTCGTCGCACCGGCAGGCGGCGCACGCGTCACCATCGGGCTAGCTCTCGCGGCGTTCTTCGGAGTCCTTGTCGTCGGCCTCCTTGGTTGGGCAGCGGTTCACCGCTTCGGTGGCCATCGATGAACAACAAGAAGCAGGACACGGAGCGAGACCTGGTGCCGGCAGGGGAGGGAGCGACGGCCAGCGATGAGGAGCTCGCGGCGCTCCATCGAGACCTTGATCGGCAGCTCGTACGAAAAAAACTAGCGTTGCAGAACAAGGCGCCGGTGAGCTACGCCGAGACTGCGGAGACCAACGGACAGGAGGGCGCCCGTTGGTTCGTCGCGCACGACGTGCCCAAGCCGACGGAGCACCAGACCATCCCAGACGGCAGGGTGATCGTTTCGACGACCCCAGCTCCCGATCCGACGAGCCCACCGGTTCAAGAAACCACCGATCCGATGCCGCCGCCGAGCAGCGGGATGGTAGCCGTGGCACCGAACGTGACTCAGCCGATGCGAGACTCGGCGCGCTCGATGCCGCCGCAGCGCATCGAGCGCGTGAACCGCGCGAACGAGAACACCGTGCCCGACGAGGTCGTCGCGTCACCGTTGCGATTCACCGGCAAGTGGCTGATGGCGATCGCACTCGGCGTGGTTGTCGCCACGGCCATCCTCTTCTTGATCATCACGGTGTGGCCGACCGTCTCTCGTGACACCGCGCCGACGTTGCCGTTCTCCGCACCAGCGATCACCGTGCGCGAGCCAGCAGGCGTACAGAATGTGCAACGGGTCATGCCGCGCCACGAAGAA
>JANXLV010000012.1 GCA_025355005.1 Myxococcales bacterium
AGCACGAGCCTCCATAGCCCGGGCCGGAGTAGAGGAACTTCTTTCCGATGCGCGTGTCGGTGCCAACACCGAGCCGGACGGAGTGCACGTCTGCGCCAGTGGCATGGCAGAGGCGCGAGAGCTCGTTCATGAAGGACACGCGCATCGCGAGCATCGTGTTGGCCGCGTACTTGATGAGCTCGCTGGAGCGCGGGTCGGTGACGACGACACGCTCACCGGAGAGCTGCAGCGGGGCATAGAGATCGCGCAGCGTCTGACGGGCTGCTTCGCTCCGTGCGCCGAGGACGATGCGATCGGGCTTGAAGAAGTCCGAGACCGCGTCGCCTTCCTTGAGGAACTCCGGGTTGGATACGACCTCGAGCTCGACGGGGGCGTGCAGAAGACGCGACTGCACCTCGTCGCAGGTGCCAACCGGCACCGTGCTCTTCACGACGACCAGGGCCTTCGCCTTGGCGACCTTCGCGATCTCTTCGGCGACCTTGAAGACCGCGGAGACGTCCGCCGAGCCGTCCGCCTTGGCCGGTGTGCCCACGGCGATGAAGTAGGCGTCGGCCTCTTGCCACTCGGTGGCGACCTCGGTGCCGAAGGTGAGCCGCTTGTTCTTCTGGTTGCGCCTGACGAGGTCCGACAGACCGGGCTCGTAGATGGGGATGTTGCCACCACGAAGCCGCTCGATTTTCCCCGGATCGATGTCGTAGATGAGGACGTCGTGGCCCAGGTCGGAGAGACCGGTGCCCGTGACGAGGCCAACGTATCCTGCTCCAAAAACGACAAGGCGCATGTGATCCGACGTTCTCTACTGAAGACCGCGAGAGCTGTACAGCCACCACCCGCCGCGGTGATCCACGAGATGCAGGTTCTGTGGTGCGCCGGTGCTGCTCGCATCTGGTCGCGTGCGCATGAGGATGTAGTCCCAGTCGGTCATGTCGTACGCGGGCCAGTCCACGAACGTGAGCCCGCTCTCGGAGTAGGTGCTGGGCAGGCGCAGCGCTGGGTTCTGCGCGGTGGGGTACAGCGCGGAGCCCTGATGGAACCACACGTCGGACACCACGATCGGGCGCTCGGCGAGGACCAGCTTGTCGTAGTGGACGAACGGGTGCGCGGCGAACACGTCGCTGTCGGGATCGAGAGGCAGGTTGAGCACGCGCGCTTCGACGGGGACCTTCGCGAGCACCTCGCGGTAGCCGCGCGCCTCGTCCTGGAAGCGATAGCTGGAGAGCAGCGCCATCGACACGACGGCCAGCGCCGCGATGGGCGCGCCCAGCTCGAGGATCGCGCGATGCGTGGGGCCGATGCGATCGCGCTGGATGGAGAGCAGCGCGAGGTAGAGCACGATCGGCAACAGGCGGCCGTCCACGAAGCCGAACCAGCCAATGGAGTGCGGGAGCGCGGCGAAGATGACGAACAGCGCCAGCGCGCCGGTGCGCAGCGTGCGCGCGTAGTAGGCACGTGTGTCGATCACGCTCGCGTCAGGAGTGATGTTCCGGTCGGCGCTGACGGGACCGGACTCGGACCGGGCCTTCGGCAGCGAGCGAAGCACCGCGGACACCGCGAAGATCCAGATGCCGACGCCCACGAGCAGGTCCACGCCAGTGCGCGTCATCAACGTCGGCGTGAGGAGCAGGCTCAGCTTGTCGAGGAGGCCCTGGAAGTGCGGGACCATGTTCTGCGCTGCGACCGGCGCGGAGCCGAGCGGACGGGTGCCGCCACGCTCGATCAACGCGACCCAGCCGGCGAGCGCGACGGCAGGGAGCAGCGCACGCCACCGCAGCGCCACGGCGAACCTGGCCTTCATCGGCTTGCGGCGCACACCTGCGGCACCTGTCGCGCCTGCCGCACCTGCCGCGCCTGTCGCGCAGGCCGCGGAGAGGAACGCGACGAACATGTAGAGCAAGAACGCGTGCCCATGGGCCACGAACACGAGCGGCGAGAACACCGCGACGAGGAGCTCCTTGTTGCGTGTCTGGGCGGTGCTCTCACCCGCGTTTGCGGCTCCTGCGAGCGTCATCCAGAACGTGATACCCACGAGCATCACGGAGACGCCGAGCAGGTAGCTCGCGAAGCCGAGCAGCGTCATCAGCCCGAAGCCGAGCGCGAGCCCGACGAACGCGTACGTGGCACCGCCCTCACCGAAGAGGCGCTTCCGCGCGAAGGCGAGCGCGAGCGGCGTGGCGATCACCGGCAGGCACGCGATGGCGCGCACGGCGCGAACGGGGCCGATGATGCCGACGAGACACTCGCCCAGGAAGCGGAAGAGCGAGTACGGGCCGAGGTGAGGTGCGAGTACGAAGAAGCGCTGCTCGAACGCGGAGTCCGCGAAGCGATGCCGCATCGCGATCAGGCCAGCGTGGGCCGGCAGATCCTGGAACGGCAAGGCGTCGAAGGCCCAGAACACGAGCACTCCGAGCGACAGGAGCGCCGCGAACGCAGGCCAGCCCCTGAGGTGCGCCCGAGCTCCGGTCTTGTCTTGCCCGCCAGCTCCATGGGAGACGGGTGCCGGCGGCGCGGGCATGGAGCCGCCTACGGGGCCGTTTTCGACCTCCTCACGCGTCGGATCCGCTGCGGCCTGAGGCGCCATTTGAAGCCCGCGAAGCATAGCCGCAAAGATGCCGCTGCGCCCCTCTTTGTCGCGAAAATCCGCGCGAATTTTGGTAACGGGAGCTGTGACCCACGAAAGGAGTCGAGAGCCCAAGTTGCGGGAGTTTCTGCGCACGCCGCGGGCGTGGATACTCTGCGTCTTCGTGCTGATGAACGTGCCGGGCCTGAACTGGGGGCTCCCCGCGTCCGACGGCTGGGACAACGACGGGATCGCCCCCCGGGATTTCCTCGCGGGCCTCGTGGAGACCTTCACGCCGGGCCACTACTACCAATATCCCCCTGTTCAGTTGATCCTGCTCGGCGTCCTGACGCTGCCAGTCACTCTGATCGGCCTCGCGAACGCGGCCAGCCTGTCACCGGCGGACGTCATCGCGGAGATGGTCAAGGTGCCGTACATGACGGCCATCGCGCTCATCGCTCGCGTCGTGTCGCTGCTCATGGCGGCGGGGACCATCAACGCCGTCTCGCGCATGGTCTTCGAGGTGAGGGGAGAGCGTGCTTCGCTCTTCGCACTCGCGTTCGGGGCGTTGAACGCGCCGCTCGTGTACTACGCGCGAACGAGCAACCTCGACGTGCCGTACATGTTCTTCGCGTCGGTCGCGATGCTCGCGTTGGTCCGGGCTCTCGCGCGAAAAGAGCCCGCGCGCCTGCGGCGCTTCGCCGTCTTCGCCGTACTGGCCGTGGGTACGAAGGACCAGGCGTACGCGCTCTTCCTGGGCGCCGTTCCGGTGGCGTTCGCGCTGTGGATATGGCGTTCGCCGTGGGCGGCCACGCGAAGGAGAGCGCTGGTGCTCACGGCGCTGAAGCTGCTCGTACTCTCGGTCGTGCTGCTCTTCGTGGTGGACCTGGTGCCGTTCAACCCGAGCGGCTTTCGCGCGCGCCTTCATTTCCTGGTCGGCTCCGCAAGCCAGGATTATGTGCATTATACAAATGACTGGACCGGGCGCTTCCGCGTGCTCGAGGACATCGTAACGAACTCGACGCGCTACTACTCGGTGCCTGCGCTGGTGCTCGCGGTCATCGGTGGCGCGCTGGGGCTGTCGAAGATCAAGGACAGGGACGTGCGCCTCGCCGCGCTGATCCCGCTGCTCTGTGCGGTCTCGTACACGATGTTCTTCAACTGCGTCGCGCGTCGTACCGATCACAGGTTCGTGCTGCCGCAGATGATCCTCCTCGCGGCGTACGGCGGCATCGCGCTCGATCTGCTCACCACGCAGCGGGTGAAATGGCGGTTCTGGGCCTCGTGGGTCATCACCATCTGCACCGGTGGGGCCGCCGTCTTCGGGTGCGCGTCCGTGACCGCCCAGCTCCTCCTGGATCCACGCTACGACGCCGAGGCATGGCTGCACGAGCACGTGCGCCCGGGCGATCTCATCGAGACCCATTCGCTCAACGTCTATCTGCTCCGCTTCCCGCGCGACGCCCGCATCATCCGCGTGGGGCCCGATCCCACGCAGCGCCGCAACCCCATGCCTGGCATCACGGAGGTGGAGGATGAGTATGGACACGCGGAGGCGCGCAACGCTCGCTTCATCGTGGTCAGCGAGGGCTGGGCCTGGCGCTACCTGCTGGATCCCAGGGTGCACCTGGAGCCAGGCCGCGTCTTGCCACCGACGCAGATCAAGACCGGGAGCGATCTCGACGGCTCGACATTCTTCCAGGCGCTGCTCGACAACCGTCGCGGCTTCCATCGTGTGCACAACTCCACCTGGTCGAGCCACGTCTTCCCGCGACTCGATTTCCACGCGAGCACCTCACGCGAGATCTGGATCTTCGAGCGAAACCCCGGATAGTTGAGCCCGAATTTGGCCCGGCGCGCGGGCGGCTTCTAAGATGGTCGCAGCCATGCCTGCGCTCGTCGACCGGGGGCTCCATTTTGCAGCGTCAGTCAGCCAGGTCGGCGGACCTTGGGCAAAGACCGCGCTGCGGCATGTCGCTGACCACACGGGCATCCCGATCGTGCTCGTCGCCGCGATCGGCCTCGTGATCAGCTACCGCACCGCGAAGCGAATGCTGCGGTTCGCCGTCGAGGTCGGCGTCGCGCTCGTCCTCGTCGTGGCGATGACCGAGCTCGGTTGGGTTCGTTTCTAGGGGCACCCTTGTGGCGGCTATCAGTGCGGCTAGCAGCTCGAGACGGCAAATCTTGATGGGGTCGTGGTCGGGGGCGGGGGCGGGGTCGTGGTTGGGGTCGAGGTCGGGGTCGTCGTTGGGGGGGATGTCCGCTACGGTCTTCGCCATGAACCTCTCCGATCTCAAAATCATCGTGTCTGGTGGTGCGCAGGGTATGGGTCGTCACTTCGCGCTTCGGCTCGTCGAAGCGGGCGCGAGCGTCGCGATTGGTGACGTGAACGAGGCTGGCCTCGAGGAGACGAAGGGCGCGGCGAAGGGGCCCGGCAAGCTGTTCGCGAAGAAGCTCAACGTCGCCGACGAAGGCGAGGTAGGTGCGTTCGTGGCATGGGCATTCGAGTCGATGGGCGGGCTCAACGGGCTCGTCAACAACGCCGGCATCCTGCGCGACGGTCTGCTCGTGAAGAAGGATCGCGAGACAGGCGCCGTGAAGAAGCTCACGAAGGAGCAGTGGGACGCCGTGATCGGCGTGAACCTCACGGGCGCCACGCTGCTCGCGCGCGACGTCGTCGCCGCGATGGTCGAGAAGAGCCAGAAGCCCGGCGTGATCGTCAACATCTCCAGCGTCGCGCGCCACGGCAACCGCGGTCAGTCGAACTACACCGCCGCGAAGGCAGCGCTCGCCGCGAACACCGTGACGTGGGCGCGCGAGTTCGGCGCGTTCGGCATCCGCGTCGGCGCCGTCGCTCCCGGCATGATCGAGACGCCGATGACCCAGGGCATGAACCAGAAGGCGCGCGATGCGCTCGTCGCGGCGATCCCCGTGGGTCGCATCGGCGTGCCCGAGGACATCTGGCTCGGCGTGAAGTTCGTGCTCGAGTGCGACTACTTCAACGGGCGCACGATCGATGTCGACGGCGGCCTGTCGATGTGAGAACGGCCGCTCGGCTGCGCATGTGACGGGTGTGAGACACTTTCAGGAGGTGTGACGCATATTTAGCGCGTGTCACACCTGCACGTCACCCGTGCCAAGCAACACTTCGGTGAACCGCGTCCGGTCTTACGCACCGAACGCGGTCTGAGACTTGACGCTTAGGTGTGCGAAAAATGTGATCTTTATTCTTGCGTCGCCCCCATTTTCTGCGATTAGAGAAAGTGACGTTCGTGTGACGACGAGATGGCGATCGCAGACATTTTTCAGCCCCGTGTGACGGAGGAGACCAACGCCCCAGCCCAGAGGTTGCCTGGCGGCGTGCGGCTCGGCGTCCATGACGCGTCTCGCGTGGAGTGGAGCTTCTCGGTGCCGCTGCCGGAAGATGCACCGCTGAAATACAAGCTCTGCGTCCGGATGCAGATCCCGTCCATCGTGCGGCAGGAGCCGTGGGAGCAGCTGCAGTCGTTCACGCGGCTCGATGGTCCGCTGCTGACGGGTGGTCGCGGGGCTCCGCTCACAGTCGACGCGCTTCGTCGTGGCGCGCTCGCGCTCGTCGCCAAGCTCTCGCGCGCAAGCGATGCGTTCGCTCGGTATTGCAGGCTCGCGGTGAACGCACGCGAGGTCATGACCGCGGGTGAGCTCGAGGAGGCGCTCCTCGTGTGGCTCGACGCCGCAGAGCGTACGCTCGAGGACGGCCGCGCGCGCTTCGCGACGAAGATCGAGGGAGAGGCCACGGAGATCTCGCGCGAGCGCGAGCTCCTCGACGAGTACACGAGCGTGCGCTTCCTCGAGATGCTCGCCGCGTCCGAGCGCGCGCTCGGTCGGCTCGCCACGGCGCTGGACGGGTCGCCCGCGCTCGTCACGGCGGTGTCGAACATCGAGTCGCGCGTCGCCGACACGCTGGGTTGTGAGCTGCTCCACCGTAACCAGGCTGGGTACATCAAGACCGATCCGTCGTCACCCGAGGCGCTCGAGCGCTATCTGGAGCGCTCCAGCCGACTGAAGAAGCACTTTCAAGAGGTCCTCTTCCTGGAGGCGGAGACGTTTCAGGTCGCCGAGCGCATCCACCACTACGTCGCCGCGCTCGCCGCGGTCGTGGCGTCCACGTGGGCGTTTGCATGGCAGATCGCGCTCACGAACCGTGGCGTGTCGATGGGCTCGCAGGTGAGCTCCGGTATCGTCGTCCTCGCTGTGCTCGGCGGTATCGTGTACGCGGGCAAGGATCGGCTGAAGGAGGTCGGTCGCATCTGGGTGAGCCGCAAGGTCCACCGCGTCCTCGGGGCGCAGCGCGTGGCTCGCTATCGTGCGCCGGCCAAGCGGCTGCCGGGTCGCGACGTGATCGTGGACGCGCGCGAGTCGTTCGACCAGAACGTGGAACAGCTGCCCGACACGCTGAACCCGGAGAGCGGCGCGACGATGAGCGTGAAGGTGCTGGAATACAAGCACCGCGGCACCGTGCGCCCGCAGGCGACGCTCACGGCGTCCGGTGTGCGCCGCGTGAAGCACGTCTTCCGCTACGACATGTCGCCGCTGTTCGCGCACCTGGACGACGCAAAGAAGTCCATCCCCGTGCTCGACGAAGACTCGCACCGGGTTCGCTTCATCGACGCGCCGCGCTGCTATCGGATTCCCATCAGCATGACGCTCGAGGAGGGCGGCGCGTCGTGGTCCGAGACGGCCACCCTCGTGCTCCACAAGAGCGGCCTCGCCCGGATCGAGCGCGCAGCGCGCACGCGCGAGGACAGCGATCCCGCGTTGATGGACACGGCGCCCGAACCCGGCTAACTCGCCGCACGTGAGCGGCCACGAGACCAACGAAAAGAGCGGCCCCGCGGCTTCGATGTGGCCCGACTTCAGGCCCGAGTGGGTGCTGTTCGAGGACGCGCGCTTGATCTTCGTCGACAAGCCATGCGGCGTGTCCACGCAGGCTGCGGATCCCACCGAGCCGGACGATCTGGTGCTGCGCCTCGGCCGCTACCGCGAGGCACGCGGAGAGCCGTCGTACCTGGGCGTGCACCAGCGGCTCGACAAGGAGACCAGCGGCGTCATGGTCTTCGCGAAGGAGAAGGCGGTGAACGCGCACCTCGCGAAGGTCTTCGAAGGGCGCGAGGTGAAGAAGGTGTATCTTGCATGCGTCGAGGGCTTCCGCGGCGACGGCGGTCCCATGGACGACGTGCTGGACGGCAAGAAGGCGCGCGCCGTGGTGAAGGTCAAGCAGCGGGCGGGGAAGCGCGCGCTCCTGGAGATCACGCTGCTCACCGGGCGCATGCACCAGATCCGCGCGCAGCTCGCGAAGCGTCGCGCACCAGTCTGCGGGGACGCGCTGTACGACGGGCCGCCCGCGCCGCGTCTGATGCTCCATGCGCACACGCTGGCGTTCCCGAAGGCCGAAGGCGGCACGTACGCGGTGACGTCGAAGGTCCCCCGCGAGCTCACGGCGTGGGTTTCGGGCGCGCGCGACACGGACGTCTACGAGGACGCGACGAGCCTGCGCTCGGCGTTGCAGCGCGCGATGGAGCGGAGATTTCAGCTGGGTCGCAGCGAGCACACGAATGCGTTCCGCCTGGTGAACGAGGAGGGCGACGGCCTGCCGCGGCTCGCCGTGGATGTGTACGACGGGTGGCTGGTCGCGCAGCTCTACGGGACGGATGGGCCGTGGGCGAGGAAGGAGACGCGGGACCGCGTGCTCGATGAGCTGCTCGCGCTCGGCTTTCGCGGCGTCTACCTCAAGGTGCGGCCGAAGCAGGCGAACGAGCTCGTCGACACGCGTCGCGAAGACCTGGCGCCGAAGCTCCCAGTCCGCGGAGAGGCAGCGCCCGGCGCTTTCATCGTTCACGAGCTCGGTGTGCCCTACACGGTCAAGCTCGGCGACGGACTGTCCACGGGCATCTTCCTCGACCAGCGGAAGAACAGGCGGCTCGTGCGCGACCTGTCGCACGGCGCGCGCGTGTTGAACCTGTTCTCATACACGTGTCCCTTCACGGTCGCAGCGGCGGTGGGCGGCGCGACGCAGACGGTGAGCGTGGACGCAGCGCCCGTGTCGCTCGAGTGGGGGATGAAGAACGTGGTCGCGGCCGTGGGCGACGCAGACCGCAAGAAGCACGCATTCGTCGCCATGGACGTGTTCTCGTATCTTGCGCGTGAGGAGAAGCGCGCGACGCAATTCGACCTCGTGATCGTCGACCCGCCGAGCTACTCGAACACGAAGCGCCATCGCTTCTCCGCCACCTCCGACTATCCGGAGCTGCTCGCGAGCGCGATGCGCCTCTGTGCGCCACGCGGGCGAATAGTTGCATGCTGCAACCATCGCGGCATCTCTCAGTCGAAGTTCCGCAAGTTCGCGTTCGACGCCGCGCGCCTCTCGGGTCGCGTGGTGTCGCAGGCAAAGGATCTCCCGGTGGGCTCCGACTACCCGGTGGCGGCGGGCGCAGACCCGAACATGAAGAGCGTCCTCATCTCGCTGGAAAGCTGATCGCGGGCGTGCGAGAAACAAGCAGCGCATGACGATCGCAGCCGCAGAGAAGCCGACCGCGAAGCTCACCTTCATGGAGCAGGTGCGGCAGTTCCGCAGGCCGTTCTGGTTCGCGAACATCATGGAGCTCATCGAGCGGCTCGCCTACTACGGCGTCCGCGTCGTCATCCCGATCTACATCGCGAGCTCGGAGGACCCGAACGGCCTGCACTTCACGAACTCCCAGAAGGGCACGATCCTCACGGTGTGGGCGCTCGTGCAGTGCCTGTTGCCCATGTTCACGGGCGGGTTCGCGGATCGCTACGGCCGCAAGCCCACCATCGCGATCTCGATCGGGATCAAGATGGCGGGCTACCTCCTCATGGCCTCGCAGCACACGTTCTGGGGCTTCTTCCTCGCGTGCCAGGTGCTGGCGGCGGGCACGGCGATCTTCAAGCCTGGTGTCCAGGGGACGCTGGTGCGCGGCACCACGAAGGAGAACTCGTCGGTCGGTTGGGGATTTTTCTATCAGGTGGTGAACATCGGTGGGTGGCTCGGCCCGCCGCTCGCGGGCTATCTGCACCGTCTTGCGTGGAAGTGGGTGTTCATCTCGTGCGCGGTGATCGTTTCCCTGAACTTCCTGATGCTGCTCCTCTACAAGGACGAGAACACGTCCCCCGCCGGCGCAAATGTCGAGGTCGACAAGCGCACGCCGCTCGAGGTCCTCGTCTTCTCCGTGACCACGATGTTCCGGCCGCGGCTCATCTCGTTCATCCTGATCATGAGCGGCTTCTGGGTCATGTTCATGCAGCTCTACGACGCGCTGCCGAACTTCATCGAGGAGTGGACGGACAGCGGCTCGCTCGTGGCAAGGCTCGGCCTCCATGAGGGACTGCTCGCGCAGATGACGCCGCGCGGCCTGCAGGTCCCGCAGGAGTGGATGATCAACCTGGACTCGACGGCGATCGTCTTCTTGATGATCCCCGTCGCGGCGATCACGGGGCGCATCAAGCGACTGCGGTCGATCTTCATCGGCATGTTGATCGCGTGCGCCGGCCTCCTCATGTGCGGCCTGACGACCAGCGGTGGGCTGTGCCTGTTCGGCATCTTCGTGTTCGCGATCGGCGAGATGACGGCGGCGCCGAAGATGAACGAGTACCTGGGCGTGATCGCGCCGAAGGGGCAGGAGGCGCTCTACATGGGCTACGCAAACGTGCCCTTCGCGGTGGGATGGACGGCGGGCGCGTACGTGGCCGGCAACGTCTACGAGTCGCTCGCGGACAAGGCGAACCTGGCGACGCGCTACCTGAAGGAGCACGGTCAAGCGGTGGAAGGCCTCGAGCGAACGAAGGCGATGGCGGCCCTCCAGGACTTCACGCACATGGACGCGCGCGCTGCCACGCAGATGCTCTGGGATACGTACCACCCGTACACGTTCTGGTACCCGTTCGTGGTCGTCGGCCTCCTCTCCGCCGTCGGCATGCTCATCTACGGGCGCATGGCGTCGAAGTGGACCACGGAGAACGCATGAACGCGTGAACGCGTGAGCGCGTAATCGTTCGTCATTACAGGCTGTTGCGCGACCCCAATAAATCGAGCCCGCGGGTGTAAGAATGGTCTGGGTGGATGCGTTCTTGATGGCGAACGGAGGGATTGGTCATGATGAAGCGTCTCTGGTTGTTTTGCGCGGTTCTGTTCCTTCTCGCGGGTTGCGGTGGCGCTGCGGAGAAGTCCGCGCAGGCACCTGCGAACGCTGGCTATGCGCGCGGTGGCAGCCCGGCGCAGCAGAGCTCGCCTAGCGCGTCCACTGCGGGCGTCTCGATGGACTCTCCATCGGCGCCTCCGCCCTCAAGCGCGCCCTCGGACTTCTCTCCCGGCGCTGGCAGCTCCAAGTCGGCGAACAGCGAAGCGCAGCCGACGCGTCCGAGCCCCGAGCCGCGCGAGCGCCAGGGCCTCGGCACCGAGTTCGGTGAGTCGCGCACCTCGCGCGTCCACGACGTGACCTTCGTCCGCGCCGACCACGACCGCCCGATGGGCCTCGCGCAGGTCTTCTACAACGACAAGAACGGCGTCGATGCCCTCGCGAACTTCCACGCGTCGCACGGCCCCCGCGGTCGTGACCTCGAGGCCGCCGACGGCGCAGTGACCGTCAGCATCCGCGACGGCAATGGCGACGCACTCGAGACCGCGCGCATCGGTGACCGCACGTACATCGTCGGTCAGGCTGGCCAGCGCTACACCATCACGCTCCAGAACCGCACCCAGCACCGCTTCGAGGCAGTCGCCACGGTGGACGGCCTGGACGTCATCAACGGCAAGACCGGCACGCTCGACAACCGCGGCTACGTGCTCATGCCCTTCGCCACGCTGGAAATCGAGGGCTTCCGTCAGAGCCAGGACGCGGTCGCCAGCTTCCGCTTCGGCGCAGTCGCCGACAGCTACGCGGCGCAAACCGGCAGTGCGCGCAACGTGGGCGTCATCGGTATCGCGTTCTTCTCCGAGCGCGGCGACAGCTTCGTCAGCGAGCGTGAGCTCCGCCTTCGCGACAGCGCGAACCCCTTCCCGGGCTCGGACCCGCGCTTCGCGCAGCCCCCGCGCCGCTGAACCGAACTGAAAAACGAGCGCGATCGGCGAGAGCTGGTCGCGCTTGTCGCTTTTTGTCAGTCGGCGGGCTTCGATTGCAGCTCGTCGAGCGAGACCTTGGGTCCCTTGAAGTTCTTCCGTACCAAAAGGAAGTAGAGGAGGATCAGGACGACAAGGGTGCCCGCGAGGAGCTTGCCGGCCAGCGCGTTTGGCGGGAGGCCACACACGACGTTGACGAAGATGCACCACAGGACGGAGAAGAGGGAGATCGCGCTTCCCGCCCGCCCGAGCGTGAATGGGCCGTGCCGGCGCCACTTCCCGGAGCGGCGCGCAAGAAGGCCGAAGAAGATGGGCATCCCGTAGCTCGCGTAGAGGGCCATCGCGCTCATGGCCGCGACGGCGGGGAAGACGTCCTCGGAGAGGCGCGACGTGAGCGCCACGAGCAACAGCGGCGCGACGAAGAACATGCATACTGCATACGTCGGCGTCTTGAACGTGGGGCTCACGTGGGAGAGCACGTGAGGCACGCCGCGGTCACGCGCGAACGCGAAGAGCGTGCGGGACGCGGACGTGACGCTGGAGAGACCGCAGAACCACATGGCGAAGAGCGCGAGCGCCATGGACCATCGTCCAGCGTTCGGGCCCAGCGAGTCCCGCATGATGCGGAGCGCTGCGTGCTTGTCGTCGGCCGTGGCGGCGAGGTCGTCGATGCCGAGGGTGAGCCCGCAGAGCAGCGCATAGCCCACCACAGCGCTGACGATGACGCTCGACATGATGCCGAGGGGCGACTTGCGTGCGGCGTCGCGCGTCTCTTCGGCGAGGTGGGCGCTGGCGTCGTATCCGGTGAACGTGAACATGCCGAGCAAGAGCGCGTTCAGGAAGCCCATGCCGTAGTGGTGATCCTCACGCGTGGTGAAGCCGGTCTGGGCGAGGTAGCCCATGTCGTGCTTCTTCGCGAACGCGAACAACAGCACCACCAGCACGGCGACGCCGACGATGTGCACCGTGGCGGAGAAGTCGTTCAGGATGGCCACGAGGCGCACCCAGAAGAGGTTCACGATCGCATGCGACAGGAGGATGCCCGCGTAGATCCGAAACGTGTAGGATGCATCGAGTCCGAGCGTGCCCACCAGCTGATCGGCAAGGCCGAAGTCGATCGCAGCGACGATGGCGACCTGTCCGGTGAGGTTCACGGCCGCGGTCATCCAGCCCGCGCCCTTGCCGCCGAGGAGCGACGACCAGTGGTAGAGCGCGCCGGCCGTGGGGAAGGCGCTGGACAGCTCCGACAGCGACGCGGCGACCGCGAGCGTCCCCAGGCACACCAGCGGCCAACCGAGCCCGAGGCCCGCGGGGCCACCTGCCGACAGCGCGTCCTTGTACGTGGTGATGATCCCCGTGACCACGCTGATGACGGAGAACGAGAGCGCGAAGCTGGAAAACCCGCCCATCGCGCGGAACAGCTCCTGCGCATAACCGAACTTCGACAGCTCGCTCTTGTCGCTCTCGTCCTCCGCGCGGCCCATCGCGAACGACCGTACCTCATCTGGCAAAATGAACTAGTCTGCGTTCCGTGGCAGACGACGACGACGACATCAAGCCGGTGAAGAAGAAGGTGGCGCAGAAGCCGAAGAGCAAGAGCGCGCCGCCGCGGTTCCAGGTGGCGAATCGCGTCGTCAAGATGCTCGCGCTCGCAGTAGGCGCGTTCATCTCCGTCGTCGGCTGGATGAGCATCTTCGGCCTCCTGATCGACAGCGGCATCGTGCGCTTCGTGCTCGCGCTGTTTCCGACCATCGGCCTTGGCCTCCTGATCGTCGATCGCGTCCTGAAGCGCTTCAACGTGGACGATCGCGGCGGTGCCACGCTCGACGTGTACGCCGTGTTTCTCATGGTGCAGGCGGTCCTCTTCGTGGTGCTCGGCGGCGTGACGCACGGCGCGTTCACGAAGGAAGGCGACCACTACGCGAAGTCTGGCTCGCGCGGCCTCGCTCGCGCGGCGTACCTTCTGGGCGGCAAGAGCCCGAGCTTCCCGGACGAGCCTGCCACGCCTGGAGCGGCCGCAGACGCTGGCGCCGGTGACGCAGGAAAGGCGGCACACTGATGCGCACCTATGGAGTCTTCCTGGCCCTGGTGGGCATGCTCGTCGCGGTCGGCTTCCTGCTCGGCACGACCCCGCGTGAGGCGTACAAAGCGCCCGCGGAAGAGCTCGATCCCGACGCGGACGGTGGTGCGGCGCTCTCGGACGCGCGTGCGCCCGACGCTTCCGCCGCTGGGCCCATCGAGGCCGCGGCGCCCAGCGTGCCCTCGAACAAGCTTCGCCTTGCGGTGCTCTTCTGGGAGCTCGCCGCGCCGATCGCCGGCATGGATCCCGCTGCGGTGGAGGCCACCGTCCTCTCGGTGCCGCAGGGCGTGGAGACACGCCTCGCGCGCGGCGGTGACGACGCGGAGGGCGCGGATCTCGCCGTCGTGCCGCTCGCCGAGTTCATCTCCATGTATGACCGCCTGCGCGCGCTCGAGCCCAGCGTCGTTGCGATCGCCGGCTACTCGCACGGCAAGGAGGAGCTCACCGCACCAGGAGACGCCGCCGCGCCCAAGGCGGGGGAGACCGTCGGCACCTCGGGTGACGCCGCCGCGACGATGCTCTCGATCTACGCGCTCGATTTCATGCGGACCGACGTGTCGAAGGTGAAGCTCGTGAGCGATCCGGCGGACGTCGCGAACGCCGCATGGGTGACCGGGCCACACGCAGCGACCAAGAAGCGCATCGTGCTGTCCTCCGCGGATGCATCGCGGCTGCTGCCGGCCGTGATCATCGCGCCGCGCCGCACGCGTGAGGCGAAGAAGGCGGATCTCGTGAAGTTCGTGGCCGCATGGTTCGAAGGCACCGCACGCGTGCGCGGCAATGCGCCGGGCGTCGCGAAGGAGCTCGAGGCCCGCAAGGCGCCGCTGTTCTCGGGCGCGAGCGAGAAGCCGCAGGGCGCGCTCGCCATCGTCGAGCGCCTCGGCCAGATCGAGTGGACCACACCGCAGGACAACGCGGACGCGTTCGGCATCACGGACTCGAAGGCGATGCACGTGGACGACCTCATGACGCTCTCGTGGCGCTTGCTTCGCACCGCGGGGGTCATCGCGGCCAGCACGCCCGCGCAGCTGCCCATCACGAAGGACATCGTGGCCGAGGCCGCGAAGGTCACGCCGCCGCCAGGGGACGCGCCCAAGGTCGCGGAGCTCCAGGACGACGCAGGCGCGCCGAAGGGACTCAACGTGCTCCTCACGCGTCGCTACGACGATCTGGACGAAGCCACGTTGCTCGCGGACATCGCGCAGACCGCCCGCCTGTTCGACCACGGCATCGTCCGTGTGACGACCCGCGGCGGCGACAAGGCCTCGCGCACGCTCGTCTCGAAGGCGCGCAAGGAATCGCTGACGGAGCGTATTTTCCCGGGGAACGTGGCGCTCGGAAATTCGGCGGCCGCGGTCGAAGTCTGTGTCGCTCCCTGACGCGCGCGCGCTGGGTGATTGCCCGGCAGCGCTCGTGGTCCGAGACGTGGCGGAGCTTTTGACGGCGCACAGGCCAGGGCGTGACTTCGATGCAGTCGTGCGCGTCGCGGCCGCCGTCGATCGCATCGGGTACGCATTCGCCGTTGGCTACGACGCCGCGCTCCATGAGCTCGTCCCGTCCGCGCATGGTCTCTCTGCCCTTGCGGCGACGGAGAACAAGAGCGCGCATCCGCGCGACATCCACACACGCGTCTCCGCCGCCGGCGCCGTGACCGGGGTGAAGAGCTTCGTCACGCTAGGCAACCTGGCCGACACGATCCTCGTCGTCGCGCGTACCGGGACCCCACAGGCGGACGGCCGACCCGACCTTCGTCTCGTCTCGGTGTCTGCGACCGCGCCTGGTGTCACGCGCGAGGCGCTGCCTGCGACGCCGTTCGCCCCCGAGCTCCCGCACGCCCGCGTGACGTTCGACGACGCCCGCGGAGAGCTCCTGCCCGGCGACGGGTACGCGCGCTACATGAAGCCGTTCCGCACCGTGGAAGATCTCTGGGTACACATCGCGCTCGCCGCGTTTCTATGGGGAATGGCCTCGCGTGACGGATGGGGCGACGCGTTCGTCGCGGATGCTCGCGGCGCGCTCGACGATTCGAGGGGCCTCCTCTCGAAGGACCCGACGGCTCCCGTCACACACGTGGCACTGGCAGCGCTCATCGAGCGCACGCGCGGCCTCGTGGAGCACGCGGCATTCTCGTCAGCGCGCGACGCAGAGAAGGCCCTCTTCGAGCGCGACAGACCGCTCCTCTGGGTCGCCGAGCGCGCCCGGACCGAGCGCCTTTCGAAGGCCCGTGCGGCAATCGCTTGACATGTGACACAGGGGGCAGTGGAGTCGCCGCCCGATGACCACGAGCACCGCGCC